>NHEN01000182.1 GCA_002172625.1 Verrucomicrobiaceae bacterium TMED86
TCGCCCCACCCTCGCAAGCGAAGGTGGGGCGATGGCGGACCCGGAGGGATTGACTTCCTTTCAGTCAGTCTGAACCGACTAGAAAGCCGCCGGCTTTTTTCTTAAAAAACTCCCTCACTTCGCTCGGTCGTCTGCGGCACTCGAACTGGCTCGCTGGGGCGAGCAAAGGTTCTCGTTTCCTCTGGAAACGCCATCGCCCCACCCTCGCAAGCGAAGGTGGGGCGATGGCGGACCCGGAGGGATTCGAACCCTCGATACCGTTTCCGGTATACTCCCTTAGCAGGGGAGCGCTTTCAACCACTCAGCCACAGGTCCCGTGTCTTGGTTGACGGGCGGGATATGATCACCTTCCCGCGCTTTCGTCAATGGGAAGCGTGCATTAATGAAGGTTTTTTTCGAAAGGGAAAACAAATCGCGCCATCAAAAAAGGCGACCCGAATCGGATCGCCTTTTTCATTAAGAATTTCTGGTAGGTTTCGAACTTAGTTCGACTTAACCTTCTCGAGAATCACTTGGTCGCCTGGCTGGATCACCGCTCCTGGAGCAAGTGATCCGGGAACGATTTCCGCAACTGCCTGATTGGCTTCGAGAGAAGAAATCGCCACCTTACCAAGGAGACGGCCACCACGCTGAACCAGAAGGCGGGAGTCACCGGCAAGACCTGATTTTTCTCCAGCTGCAATGACCAGGAAATCCCATTCACTACTGACTGAGGTCACGGTGGCTTGGAAATCATTGCTGAGAACACGAGTTCTGCTCTCGGCAATTTTGCTACCCACACGATTAATTTCGTCGTTGTTCTTACCAACTTCTTTGATCAGTCCTTCTTTCACGATTTCCTGCTCTTCGTACTCCTTGTCCAACTTACGCTTCGTAGCCTGAAGGTCTTCAAACACCTTGGGGACGTCTTCGATCTCGGTATCAGGAAACAACTCCTTGATCTCCGTCATGATCTTGGTGATTTCATCTTGGCGGGCTTTGGCAGCGGTGAAGCGCTCCTGCTCAACTTCAAGATCTCGTCCGAGCTGCTTCCCTTGAGCTTGCGAAGAATCGTACTGGGCGAACACTTCTGCCTTCTGATCAATGGCAGCCTGCTTGTCAGCCTCGGCGCCCTTTTTCTCTTCCTGCTTGTCGATGATGTTTTGTGAGAGAACTTTGTTTTTCCCCTTGATCTCATCACGAGCGGAGATCTTGGCGGCGTATTTCTCTTTGACCTGCCAGCTGAAGAATCCAGCAGCAACGATAGCCGCGACGGCGAGAATGTATAAAATTAGTTTCATGTGGGTGTGAAGTCGTAGGATTTAAATGGTGTGTGTCAGTAAAATTTAGTTTTTGCCAGCCTCAACGGGAATGACAACATCACCGATCGAGATTGAGGTGTCTGCTTTGAGTGAGCTTGGAATGATGTTGGCTGAAGAGCTATTGGCTTCAACGGCTGTTACTCGAAGCTGGGCGATTTCCTCGCCATTGTTCAGAACGCTTAGCTTGGAACCGGCAACGACACCGGCACCATCGCCTCCAGCGAGAGTCACAAATCCGTAGTTGCGGAAGACCGAGTTAATCCGGGTGCGAAGAGTTGGCTGGGACATTCCCTTGGTGCGGTAGCTCAGAACTCTTTTCAGTTCGGTAGCCTGACTATCGGTTGTCTTCTTATCACTGAGAAGTTTGGAAACCTGCGCGTTGATCAGAGCGACATCGTCTTCCAGTCCGGCAACAGCCATTTTGAGGGCCTCAATCTTGGGAGCAAGGTCACGAGGGTCACCGACGGTTTTCAACTTGTCCTCGGCAGAGGCGACCTCTTCTTCGATAGAAGCTGCTTCGGCTTTCTTGGAAGCAAGTTCAGCCTGGGTGGCTTTGTTATCGGCGAGTTGCTTATCGAGATCGGTCTGCTTCGCTTCGCGGGCTGCATCGGCATCTTCCTTGTCGGTCACCAAGCCAGCGATGTCAGCGACCAAGCCTTCGTGGGTGACGGTCTGACGTTCATATTTCTTATCTTCACTTGCGATAACTGAGTTGGTTTCCTCGATTGCCTCCTTGTTTTTATTGGCGACGAATGCCGCGAGCAAGAGGATCAGAGCTGCTAGGGTGCCGAAGGTGGGTGCCATAATGTGTGAGTCGTTAAGGTGGTGTTTGAAGGAAGCTACCGATTTCACCGGTGATCCGGCAATCAGAAAATTCAACGATCCTTGAAATAATCATAAAAAGTGGCCGCCACGAGTGACTCATCGCTTGCCTTATTGGGGTCTCAAGACAAGTTGACGGCGTGAAAAGCGTTCTGCGGGTCATTTCATATTTAAAGCGCTATCCTATGCTGGGCGGGGCTCAGTTCCTCTGTGCCGCCATTATGGCGGGCTCGGTGATCATTTTCCCGCTGGTGACACGACACATCACGGGGGAAATCATTCCCAACAAGCAATTCGACCTCTTCATGCCTTGGGTTCTTCTGGGACTGGGGAGTTTTTTCCTTAAAGACGCCCTGAATTGCGCCCGCATCATCCTCAATAACCACTTCGAGCAACGTGTCATCTATGACATTCGCTCCGATCTCTACCAAAAAATTCAGCGTTTGCCGCTTCGATGGTTCGACACGCGTCGCACCGGTGATGTCATGACGCGGGTAGTCGAGGACGTCACCGCAATGGAGCGCATCCTCATCGACGGTATCGAATTGGGCCTGATTTCAGTCATTCAGATCTTGGCCGTGGGAATCACGATGTATTGGATGAATGCCAGCGTGGCCGCATGGGCCACCCTCCCCGTCCCCTTCCTTGTGCTGGGGGCCTGGATCTACACCCGGGATGCTCGCGACCGCTACAAGCAACAACGCGAGTCCGCTTCTGATCTCAACGCCCTTCTCCACGACAACATCGCCGGAATCCGCCAGATCAAGGCCTATGCCGCTGAAAAAGAGGAGCATCTGCACTTCAACCGCCTGTCCAATGCGATGCGTCGAGCCACCTTGCGGGTCATGAAATGGTGGGCCTTTTACTCCCCAGGCATGTCCTTCCTTAATATGATCGGGTATGTCCTCGTTCTGGGATTCGGCGGTTACGCGGTGATGACCGGCGAGATGAAACTGCCCGATCTCCTCGCCTTTTTCCTTCTTCTTTCCCTGTTCTACGAGCCCGTCAGCAAGCTGCACCAGCTCAACCAAATGGCTTTATCTTCAAGGGCTGCAGCCGATCGGGTCTTTGAAATTCTTGACTCAAAAGACGAACCCGAGGCTGCCAGTGGAGCCTCCCTCGCTCAGCCTGTTACGGGCGATGTTGTCTTCGACGATGTCAGTTTCGCGTACGACGAGGACCAACCCACGCTGCACAATGTCTCCCTTCAGGCTACCCGTGGACAAACCATCGCTCTCGCAGGCTCCACCGGGGCCGGCAAGTCCACTATCGTCAATCTCTTGTGCCGATTCTACGAATACGATTCCGGCTCAATTTCCATCGACGGACAGGAACTCAACACCTTGGCCAAAAACTCCCTCCGCGCCTCGATCGGCTACGTCACGCAGGAAGCCTTCCTCTTCAATGGCACTGTCCGCGAAAACCTCGCCCTTGCCGACCGGAATGCCAGCAATGACGACCTATGGAGAGCCCTCGAAGCCGCCCGCGCCGCTGATTTCGTGCGGGAGTTGCCGGAGCAACTCGAAACCAACGTCGGCGAACGCGGTGTAAAGCTCTCCGGAGGCGAAAAACAACGCCTTTCCATCGCCCGGGCCCTCCTCAAAGACCCCCCGATCCTTCTTCTCGATGAAGCCACCGCCTCGGTAGACAATCAGACTGAGTTACTGATTCAGCAGGCTTTAGACGAGTTGATGAAGAACCGAACCTCCATCGTGGTCGCTCATCGTCTCTCGACGATCCAGAACGCTGATAAAATCTACGTTCTCGGGAAAGGACGCCTCATCGAGGAGGGAACCTACGAGGAATTACTCGAAAATGACGGTCCATTTGCGGAACTCGCGAGCTCAATTAAGTAAGTTTTTCAGGCGCGACAAATTGTCTCTCCTCCGCTTTCCCTAGAGCCACAGGGGCTGGCCGATTTTCGCAAAATTATTTGCAAATCCGGCGACAAAATCGCGAATCCGGCGACGTTATTCGACCAGCGCTTCGGCGCCGCCAGATTTNGCTCANATGAGCGCATCCTGGCTTTGTGCAAAGCGGCTCCGGATTGGTCTTCGGGGCCGCTTTCTTTTAGCCTAAGCAAACGACTCTCTCTCCCCTTTGAAATATCACTAATAGACCTTTGCCACTCAGGCAAAAATCGGGTAATCGCGGTCAGGAACTCTCCGAAACCTTTCACCACGATCTTCCATGCTCGACATCAAGCTCATCCGCGAAACCCCCGACCTCGTCAAAGAACGCCTCGCCAATCGTCACGATGGCTCGGCTGATCTCATCGACGAAGTCCTCGCCTGCGACGAAACACGTCGCAAAAACGAAACCGAAAAACAAGCGCTCCAATCGCAACGCAAAGCAACCTCCAAGGAGATCGGGAAACTCCGCGCCAACGGCGAAGATTCATCGGCCATCGAATCCGAAGTCAAAAAGATCGGCGACGAGATTAAAAAACTCGACGACGAGGGCTCGAAGGCCGCCGCGCGTCAGGAAGAGCTCCTGCTCAACATCCCCAATCTCCCGCACGAAAATTGCCCTGTCGGGGCCGACGAGGAAGCCAACCCCGTCATCCGCACCTGGGGAGAAAAACAAGCCCTCCTTAAACCCAAGGACCACCTCGAGATTGCCGAAAAACACGGCATGATCAGCTTCGATGACGGCGCCCGCATTTCGGGTTCGGGATTTGCGGTATACCGCGACAAGGGAGCCCGCCTCCAGCGCGCCTTGATCCAATACCTTCTCGATCTTCAAACCCGTGAACACGGTTACGAAGAAGTCAACGTCCCTCACGTCGTACGGCGCGAGTGCATGGTGGGTACCACTCAACTTCCCAAGTTCGAGGACGACATGTATGGGATCGAAAATAACGAGATGTTTCTCATCCCGACTGCCGAAGTTCCCATCACGAACCTTTACCGCGACACTCTCCTCGCCGAAGCCGATCTTCCCATCAAATTGACGGGACATACTCCCTGCTTCCGTCGTGAAGCAGGCAGCGCCGGACGCGATAATCGAGGCATCATCCGCATTCACCAATTCGACAAAGTCGAACTCGTTCAGGTCGTTCATCCCGACCAATCATTCGCTCTCCTCGAAGAACTCACCGGCCATGCCGAAGCGGCACTCCAAAAACTTGGCCTGCACTATCAAGTCATCGAACTCTGCACCGGCGACGTAGGCTTTGGATCCCAGAAAACTTTCGACATCGAAGTCTGGGCACCCGGTCAGGGAAAATATCTCGAAGTCTCAAGTTGCTCGAGCTTCGGCGACTATCAGGCGCGCCGCATGAAGCTCCGCTACAAGGACGCCGAAGGCAAAAACCACTTCTGCCACACCCTCAACGGATCCGGCACCGCCCTGCCCCGTCTCTTCGTCGCTCTCGTCGAGCAACATCAAACCGCCGACGGCACCGTCAACATCCCCGAGGCTCTCCAGCCGTATTACGGATCGGACACCCTCTAACGGCCTCTCCTTTCGGAACCCGAACGCTCTGCTCTCATCGCCAAATCTGCCAATAAACAGGTTTGGACCACCTTTTACAAAGACCTCTCCGGCATTATTTGCCCGCCTCCCGAAGCCAAAAATCAGGCTACTTCCAGCCACCCCAAGGCAGGAATCGCTCAAAATACTTGCTTCCCACCAATTCGCGGGTAAAACCGCCGCCCCACGTGGCAAACTCACTTAAAATCGCCCTGCCGAAAGGTAGCCTGCAAGATCCGACCCTTCGGCTTCTTGAAAAGGCCGGCTATAATATCTACACCTCGGACCGCGGACTTCGTCCTTCTTCGGACGATGACGGCTTGGATATCTACATGATCCGGGCTCAGGAAATCGCGCGCTACATCGATCAGGGGTTCATTGACTGCGGGATCACCGGACTCGATTGGGCCTATGGGCACGATGTCGATCTCGTCGACCTCGCCGAGCTTCCCTACTCCCGCGCCACGACCCGTCCTACCCGCTGGGTCCTCGTTGTTCCCGAAGATTCTCCCATCAAGACGGTCGAGGATCTCGAAGGAAAACACATCGCCACCGAAGGACTCGAAATCACCAACCGCTACCTCGCTGAAAAAGGCGTCACCGCGAACGTCGAATTTTCCTGGGGAGCGACCGAAGTCAAAGTCCCCGACCTCGTCGACGCCATCGTCGATGTCACTGAGACCGGTTCTTCCCTCCGCGCCAACAAGCTGCGCATCGTGGACGAACTCCTTTCTTCCTTCCCTCACTTCTACGCCAGCAAGGACGCCTTTGCCGACGACTGGAAGCGCGCTAAAATGGAGCGCATGGTTATGATGATCAAGGGAGCCCTCGAAGCCCGCGACAAAGTCGGCCTCAAAGCCAACCTCCCGGAAGCTAATCTGGACGCCGTGCTCGAAAAACTCCCCTCCCTGCGCCGCCCGACTGTCTCCCGGCTTGCCGAAGAAGGTTGGGTCGCCATTGAAACCATCATTTGCGAAAGCATCGCCCGCTCGATCATCCCGGATTTGAAAGAACTGGGAGCCGAGGGCATTATCGAATACCCTCTCAACAAGATCGTTCTCTAAGCAAAACACTTTAACGGAATTGCGGTCCTTAAACCCGCAGAACTTAACAACCACCACGAATTATGGGTAACCTGAAAAAGCGTCGTAAGACCAAGATCAGCAAGCACAAGCGTCGTAAGCGCATGAAGGCAAATCGCCACAAGAAGCGCCTTCGCTACAAGTCATAAGCTGACTTGCTGATATTCGGTCCGGCAGACCGCACCCTTCTGCCAGTAGCACCGCCGGAGAAAACTCGGCGGTTTTCTCGTGTACCGAAATATCGTATTGACCATCCATGCCCAACGCCCTGCCCAATCCCACCGGCGACCTCTTCCGTCTCACACCCGATCTCCTCGAGACCGGCAAAAAGGCCTCCCGCGAAAGCCCGCGCCGCCGCATGATCATGCCCGTCCAGCGAACCCAGGAAGCCCACGTCCAACGCCTCCTCAACTTCCTCCAACCCGGCACCTACATCCGCCCCCACCGGCATCCCCGCCCCCACGCCACCGAATCCCTCTGCCTGCTCGAGGGTGAATTGGAATTTCTCGTCTTCAGCGAATCCGGCGAAATCCTCGACCGCCTCGCACTCACCCCCCAAAATCCCCTCATCGATTTCGAACCCGGCCTCTGGCACGCCATGATCATCAAAAGGCCCGACACCGTGATTTTCGAAATCAAAATCGGCCCCTATGATCCCACCACCGACAAGAACTTCGCCCCCTGGGCCCCGGAAGAAAAAAGCCCCAAGGTCGCAGATTTTCTCCAATCACTTGAAAAAAGATAAGCTGTCTGACAGCTTTTTCTTCATAGAACGCAAGGTTCTGTTAAATAACTGTAGCTGGTAACTTCACCACCTCAAAAAATCACTCTTTGGATGAAACGCCTGATTCTTCTTTTTGCCTTCACCGCCAATGCCTTTGGCGCCCAAGCACCGGACGAGCACGCCACGATCTACGCTCTCCCTATCCTTTCGGCAAAATGCGCCGCCTGCCATGGCGATGACCCCAAAGACATTGAGGGGGACCTCAATCTTCTCACCCGCGACGGCTTTCTCAAAGGTGGTGAATTCATCAGCGAGCTCCTCGTCCCCGGGAATGTCGAAAAATCCTTCCTCATGACCGTGATCAAGTGGGAGGACGACGAATACGAAATGCCCCCCAAGGAGAACGACCGGCTCACTCCCGAGCAAATCAGCCACATTGAAACTTGGATCAAAAACGGCGCCCCCTGGCCCAACGACGAAGTCCAAAACAAGATCCGCCTCGCCGAACGCAGCAAGAAAGTCACCAATGAAGGGGCCATCGTCGAAACCTCGGGTGGCCTCGCCGACGATTGGACCTTTCGCCGATACGCCCCTGAAGACATCTGGGCTTTCCAGCCTCTGGAAAAACCGGCGCTCCGTTCCTCCGATCACAAACCCATCGATTCCTTCGTCCACGCCAAACTTGCCAAAGCCAAGCACAAGCCCGCTGCACGTGCGGACTTCCGCACTCTGATTCGACGCGCCACCTACGACCTCACCGGCCTGCCGCCCACCCCAACCGAGGTTCACCAGTTCAACACTGAAGCTGCCAAGGATTTCGACAAAGCATGGGCCGCCCTCATTGACCGCCTCCTCGCGTCACCCCACTACGGCGAACGTTGGGGCCAACATTGGCTCGACGTCGCCCGCTACGCCGACACCGGTGGTCTTTCCAACGACTTCGAACGCTCCAACATGTGGCGTTATCGTGACTACGTCATTCGCGCCTTCAACGAGGACAAGCCCTACAATGAATTCGTGATGGAGCAAATCGCCGGCGACGAACTCGCCGACAACTCCCTCCGCAAACGAGTTGGCGATAAAAAGAAGTACGAAAACCTTCGGATCAAAGGTCACTACAGCGAACAAGAAAGCGAATACCTCGTCGCCAGCTCCTTCCTCCGTATGGGCCCCTGGGATCCCGCCATGGTCAAAGTCAAAGAAGCCCGTCAGCAATACCTCGACGATGTCGTCAATGCCGTGGGTCAGACTTTCCTCTCTACCACCATGCGCTGTTTCAAGTGCCACGATCACAAATTCGATCCTCTCCCCACCAAGGACTACTACCGCATGTATTCCGTCTTCGCCGGCACCCAACTCGCCGAGCGTCGCGCCTCCTTCACCTCAAAGGAAAGCAAGGAACGCTTCGATCACGAAAAAGCCCAGGTCGAACGTCTCTACAACTTCGCCCACTCCGAAGCCGTTCGCCTTCAGAAGAAGGTCGAAACTGCTGCCAGGAAGTGGTATGCCGAAAATAATCTCGAATACGTCGACCTCAATGGCCGCAGGAAACTTCCCGATGACAAAAAACCGCCTCGCCACGTTGGCCTGAACGAAACCGAAAAGGGCCAACTCAAAGTCCGCGAGCAAGACGACTGGATCTGGAAGCGTCGCTTTGAGCGCTTCGAACCAATGGTGCAATCGGTTTACAATGGAACCGACCCCAAGTCCCTCAATGCCCGAAAGCTGCGTATCGACCAAAAAGACAAAACACCCCAAAAGCCCAACTCCCACATTCTTACAGGGGGCTCTCTGGAAGCTCCCGGCGCCAAAGTCACTCCAGGCGTCCTGAGCGCCCTGGGTGTTCCCGTCGAGGGAGCCAGCAAAGACGATCCCTATCAGATCGCCGACAAGCTTAACGGGCGGCGCCTCGCTCTCGCGAGGTGGATTGCCCATCCTAAAAACCCCCTCACCGCCCGCTCCTTCGTCAATCGCGTGTGGCAATATCACTTTGGCAAACCCATTGCCGGAAACCCGAACAACTTCGGCGTCAAGGGGGCCAAGCCCACTCACCCCGAACTCCTCAACTGGCTCGCCGCCGACTTCGTCGAAAACGGTTGGCAAATCAAACGCCTCCACCGCATGATCATGAATTCCGCGACTTATCAACAGTCCGGGAAACACACCGATCAATACAAACTCAACGAAGAAGATCCCAACAATGACCTCATCGCCTACTTCCCGAACCGCCGGCTCACTGCCGAAGAACTCCGCGATGGCATGCTTCACATCACCGGCGAACTGAACCCCAATGGAGGAGGCCTTCCTATCCGCCCCGAAATGAATCTTGAGGTCGCCCTGCAGCCGCGCATGATTCAATTCTCTATCGCCCCGACCTACCTCCCTTCCCGCACCGCCAAGGAACGCAACCGACGCTCCATCTACGCCTACCGCGTGCGTGGCCTCGCCGATCCTTTCCTCGAAACTTTCAACCAGCCAAATCCCAACGACTCCTGCGAAGATCGCGACGCCGCTTCGGTGTCACCCCAGGCCTTCACCATGATGAACAGCGACCTCGTCACTGATCGTTCCATCGCCTTCGCTCTAAGACTCGAAAAAGAAGCCAACACCCTACCCGAGCAAATTCAACGCGCCTTCCACCTCGCCTTCAGCAGAAATGCCTCCGATGCCGAGCTCGAAAAAATGACCACCTACGTCACCGAGATGCGCGGCTACCATCAGGACAAAACTCCCGGGAAGCGCAAATACCCCACCGAGATCACCCGCTCCCTAGTCGAGGAATTCAGCGGCCAGCCTTTCGAATACCAGGAAATCCTTCCCGTCTTCGAAGACTACCTCCCCGACACCCAAGCCTCCGACGTCCCCCCCGAAACCAGAGCCCTTGCCGACTTCTGCCTCTTGATCTTCAACTCCCACGAATTCGTCTACAGCTACTAG
>NHEN01000183.1 GCA_002172625.1 Verrucomicrobiaceae bacterium TMED86
GGGCGATTTTGACTTTTTCGAGTCCAAGATCCGTCCTATTTTGGTCAATAAATGCTATGAATGTCACTCGGTGGAGGCGGCTAATCGCGGGAAACAAAAAGGCGGGCTTCTTCTCGATACCAGGGAGGCGATTCGAAAGGGTGGTGACACGGGACCCGCGGTCGTGCCAGGGGATGTTTCGGCGAGTCTNTTNCTGAAGGCGCTCCGTCAGGANGAATTGGAAATGCCACCCAAAGGGAAGCTTCCGGATGAAATCATCGCGGACTTNACCAAATGGATTGAATCCGGGGCTGCTGATCCCCGGGATCATGCGTCGACTGAACTCAAGAGCACGACGATNGATGCCTCGAATCACTGGGCTTTTAAGGCTCCGGAAATGTCGGGCCTTCCCGAGGTGAAGAATCCAAAGTGGGCCAAGTCGGAGATTGATCGATTTATTTTACACCAGTTGGAAGAGCGGGATCTGAGTCCCGTTGATTCGGCCTCTCCCCNGGTTTTGGTTCGACGGATCTACTTTAACCTATTGGGCTTACCTCCCACGCCCGANCAGGTTGCCGAATTTCTTAAAGCTTCCGAAAAAGATCACGATGCCGCCTTAGCGAAGTTGGTGGATTCTCTTTTGGAGTCTCCTCACTATGGCGAGCGATGGGGGAGGCATTGGCTCGATGTTGCCCGGTATGCAGAAGATCAGGCTCATACTTTTGGGGTGAAGAAGCGGGCAAACGCTCACCAATATCGTGATTGGGTGATTCGGATGTTGAATGAGGATCTCCCCTTCGACCAGTTCGTNAAATATCAGCTGGCGGGCGACTTGATGGAGNACGAGTCGGAAGANCGNTTCCGAAAGTATTCCGGNNTGGGCTTCCTTGGGCTGGGCGCNCAATATTATAAGAACTCNGACAAGGCCCAGGCCGAAGCGGATGAACTTGATGACACCATCGATACTCTCACCCGGGGATTTCTTGGTCTGACTGTTTCGTGTGCACGGTGTCATGANCACAAATTTGATCCCATCCCAACCAAGGACTATTACGCTTTGGCCGGAATCTTCAATGGTCGCCGATATACNGAGATCCCCTTGGCCGNAGANGACGCGGTGAAGGCCTACAATGAGGAACAAAAATTCATTAAGGACCTGGAGTCGAAATATCGCAGTGAATTAANAGTAATGGGTAAGAACCAGGGTCGGGGGAAACTGAATCAAGTGAGTCGGTATCTTCAGGANGGTTGGAGAATGAATGTTCTGAAATCCGAAGGGGTTCGTTTTTCAGATGAAGAGTATGCCAAAAAGAGAGGGCTTCATCCNCACTTTGCCAAACGTTTCCGCGATGTCATGGCGGTGAATCGAAAGAGCGATCTTTCGAAGCGATTGCCGGAGCTTGNGGGATGGCATCAGCACGAAGTGAAGTTTGACGAGAAGCCAACCATTGAATCGCTCAAGGTTCCGCAAGAAATCGTGAAGCTGGCTGAGCAATTGCAGGTGAAGGTGATCAAGGCGGCGGAAGCGTTTTCTAAAATTGAAGTCGAGAAGGCCGGGGAGTTGGCGAAAGCCCGGAATGAGGAGGATCGACTCAACAAGGTGATGGGAAAGATGGAAAATGACCAAAAGCGTCTGCTCAAAAATATTTGGTATGACGGACACGCTCCCTTCTATGCCTCCGACAATGACGTTTATAATAAGTTCCTGAACGAGGTGCAGAAGAAGGAGGCAGATTCAAAGAAGGCGGAATTTGAAGGNCTTCGTAAAAATGGCCTGCCAAAGTATCCCGTGGCCCATGCGATTCAGGGGGGAGGGAAGGCGATGCAGGTATACATTCGTGGCAACCCTGCGAGCAAGGGGGACTGGGTCGCCCGNGGATCTCTTGAAATTCTCAATGATGGGCCGCGGCCGACTGATCCGGAGGAAGCTAAAAAGCTTTCCTACACCCGCCTCGATCTTGCTGAAGCGATTACTTCTCCGGAAAATCCACTCACCGCCAGGGTGATCGTAAATCGGGTTTGGCAGTGGCATTTTGGAAGAGGACTGGTCTCCACTTCAAGTAACTTTGGGCTTCTTGGGGAAGCCCCGACTCATCCGGAATTGCTCGACTGGCTGACAGTAAAGTTCATNGAGAACGGATGGTCTCTCAAATGGTTGCATCGTGAGATTTTGAGATCGGCAAGCTATCAACTTTCCAGCGAACGAGATTCCCGGAACGAAGAACTGGATGGTGATAATCTTTACCGCTGGAGGTTTGATCGACGTCGCCTTGAAGTCGAAGCTTGGCGGGATGCCTTGCTCGCGATTTCCGGCAAGCTTGATCCGGAAATGGGAGGTCCAACTTTCGACCTCAAGAACAACAACACTCGCCGAACGGTCTACGCGAGTATTAGCCGCCATCAGCTCGACGGGATGTTGCGGATCTTTGATTTCCCTGATGCCAATGTCTCCGCAGCAAGCCGCACCGAGACGACCGTGCCTCAACAACAACTCTTCGTCCTTAACAGCGACTTTATCATCGAGCAGGCCAAAGCCTTTGCGAGGCAGGTCACGCAGAAGCACGATGATGTCGTGAAGCAGGTGGAACACGCTTATCAACTTGCCTTCGGACGTTCTCCCTTGGAGGCGGAATTGAAGGTGGCGCAATCCTACCTTGAAGCTGAGAAGGAAAAGGACGACAAACTTTCCCGTTGGGAGCAGTATTGTCAGGCACTTCTCGCGAGTAATGAACTGATGTATCTCGACTAAAATGCAAGACCAGACCTTCCATCAAGCAAGCATGAGCCGCCGGGATATCCTGCGACGAGCGGGTGGGGGATTTGCGTCGCTCGGGTTGGCCGGGGTTTTATCGGATCAGGGCTTATTAGCATCGGAAAGCCCGCTCGTTCCCAAGTCGCCGCATTTTAAACCCAAAGCGAAGCGAATCATTCATCTCTTCATGAATGGCGGGCCGTCCCAGGTGGATACCTTTGATCCCAAGCCTGATTTGGAAAAATACCATGGGCAACGTCCTCCGGGAGCCGAGCGCAAGACCGAGAGGCGTACCGGCGGGCTTTTCAAATCGCCTTTTAAGTTTAAGCAGTCGGGAGAATCCGGAATTCCAGTCAGCGAGATTTTTCCGGAGGTGGCCAAATGTATTGACGATATTTGTGTCATTCGTTCGATGCATACCAATGTCCCAAATCATGAGCCGTCTTTGCTCATGATGAACTCCGGAAACACCCAGCCGGTTCGCCCGAGTATGGGGTCATGGCTTTGTTATGGTCTGGGTGTCGAAAATCAGGATTTGCCGGGCTTCGTTGTTCTCTGTCCCGGAAAACCCGTGGTCGGTCCGCAACTCTGGAGTAATGGATTTCTTCCCGGGATTTATCAGGGATGTCACATCGGTAAGCTCGATCCCAAAAAGATAGTCGATCACATCAACAACAAGCATCTCACTCCCGGCACCCAGCGCCAACAGCTTGACTTGATCAATCAGCTCAATGATCTTCATGTTGGGCAACGATCCGGGGACGATCAACTTGAATCCCGGATCCAGTCGCTGGAGGTGGCCTTTAAAATGCAGACGGAAGCGCCCGAAGCTTTTGACATCACCAAGGAAACCAAGGCCACACGGGAACTTTATGGCGAAGGCCAGTTTGCAGATTCCTGTCTCACGGCCCGCCGCTTGGTGGAACGTGGAGTCCGCATGGTTCAGGTCTACTATGGAAACGGACAACCATGGGATGACCATGGCAATATCGAAAAAGGCCATCGCGACAAGGGCCAGAAAAGTGACCAGGCGATTGCAGGCTTACTTCGTGATCTCAAGTCACGCGGCCTTCTTGAAGACACTCTCGTTCTCTGGGGAGGCGAGTTCGGCCGCACTCCGGTTTCCGAAGGCGGCAACGGACGTGACCACAACCACCATGGCTTCTCAGTCTGGCTCGCAGGGGGTGGGGTCAAAGGAGGCATGACCTACGGTTCCACCGACGAGTTCGGCTTCGCAGCGATGGAAAACAAAGTCCACGTCCACGATCTCCATGCTACCATCCTTCACCTTATGGGGATCAATCACGAAGACCTAACCTACCGCTACTCCGGTCGCGATTTCCGCCTCACCGATGTGCACGGCCATATCGTGCATGACATTCTGGCGTGAGCGATGACAGGGAGGTGTTTCTTTGATGGTTTTGTCGTTGGGAGTAGCGCGCCTTGTCCTAGATCCAGTTCACTTCCGGCGGCATGTCGACGAAGCGTCCATCGACGCAGAAAGGCTTACCGTCGAGGGTGACGAGAGAGCCTTTGGTGAGTGAGGCGATGAGGTCCCAGTGGAGAGCGCTCTTATTGACGTTGCCAGTTTCGGGATAGCCGGCTCCGAAAGCGAGGTGGAAGGAGCCGCCCATCTTTTCGTCGTAGAGAATCTGGCCGGTGGGTTGGGTAATGGCGCGGTTGGTTCCGAAGGCAACCTCGCCGATTCGGCGGGCGCCTTCATCTTGGTCGAGCATGTCGATCAGGAAATCCTCGCCCTCTTCGGCGGTGACCTCGGTAGCACGACCTTTTTCCATGACGATCCGTGCGTTCCGAACGGAGTGGCCTTGGTAGACACAACGGTTATCGAAAAACACCACGCCCTCCGCGCCGCCGTTTTCGGCTTTCAAATTCGGACCGGAGTAGACTTCACCGTCGGGGAAATTTTTTCGGCCCGGGCTGGAGAGCCAGCGCATTCCCGCGGTGTTTACTTTGAGATCGGTGCCGGCAGGAGTTTTGAAGTGAAGCTCGCTTCCGGTCATGAGTTTTCCGGCAAGCCCGCACTGCCAACGGTCCAGGCTTTCCCAGAATGAGACGGGATCTTCCTGATTGAGTTGGCAGGCGCGGACTACGAAGTCACTATAATCGCTGAGGCTCATTCCGGCGTCTTGGGCGTAGGCATTGGTCGGGAAAAGGGTGGTGGACCAGAGCAGGGGAGCGAGTTCGGAATCGATGGAGGGATCGTCTGCGACTGCGGCACGTTGGAAAAAGAGTTCGCGCGACTCTTTTTGCGAACGAGCGGCTCTCTGGGTGGTCGCGGTATCAAACTTGTCCAGCGACCGTAGGTTGGTGTTCGCGTTGATGTTGATTGATGCGGCAATTGCTTGCGCTTCGTGTAGCGTGAAGGGATTGGCCCAATCGAGTTGTTCGTCGTTGGCAAGTTCGTAGAAGGCTTCGCCAAGAAAATCCGGGCGGCAGTTCAAAACGGGATGTCCACCTGCTTCGAGAACTTTTCGGTAGACGGCCTCAAGGAGAGGCTCGGCGGCCGACTGGGCATTGATACGAACGATGTTCCCCGGGCTGACTTTGGTCGCGTGCCGGACGAGAACATCAGCCCAGCGGTCGAGATGGAGTTGAGTCAACATGGGACTGAACTATGCGAAGTCCGGCCGATTGTCACGCTTTGCTGATCGTGCACACCATGTGAAGAGGCTATTTGTAGCCGGCCTCAATCATGGCTTTGAAAAGTCCAAAATGATGTCTGATTCAACAGTGATATTGGCTTTGTAGCGCCCTGAATATCAAGTCAGGTGAATCAAGGTTCGAATTCATTGTTTACACCAAAAGCACTCAGCCGTATTAATTAAGGGTTCATTGTGCTGCCGGAATTTAGCCCGCATTATTTGATGCGGCGTGTCGACTAACGCTTTGGATGAAATGAATACACAGCAATGAAAATACCAACCGAGAGATCTCTGCCCTTCGCGAAAGGGCCGCTCCTGTGCCTTTCCCTATGTATGGCACCTTCCGTTACGAATAGTCAGACCATTGTCATCGATACGGACTTTAACGACAATCCAATCTTGAACACTTTTGGGGTCGCCAGAGTGACTGACATCAACGCCGTCACAACTAACCCGCTCGGGTTGCCCACACTCGGCGGCAAGGATGAGGATTCGATTGCAGGTGACAAATATATTGAGATTACGAGTAACCTTGTGAATCAAAGGGGATCGATTGTGTTCGAGGACCCGACGGGAGGCCTGCCCATTGGTGGTTTCAAAATCCGCGCTGATCTCCGTGTTGGCGGGGGAACCATCAACCCCGCCGACGGTTTTAGTTTTAACCTCGTGCGGCCCAACGACCCGCTCATTGGGACTGGGGCAGGTTATGCTGCGTCTCCGACCGGTGAAGTGAACCTTCCTGAAGAGGGATCGACCACAGGTCTCGCCATCGGCTTCGACGAATGGTTCAGTGGTGGTAGCGACACGATCGGATTGAGCATCCGCCTCGACAATACGATTCTTCGGGAAATCCCACTTGGAACCCGAAATGGCGCGGTCGGCGACATTACTTCGCTCCAGACGGGGCCGCTTGGTCCACAAGGCGAGAGCGATGACACCCTACTCGGTTGGTCACCCATTGAGATCAGCCTCGATACTGGGAGACTCTCCATCAGTTGGAAGGGGAATGAAGTGTTCAGTGAGTTCGTGAACTGGACGCCCTCACCCGGACAGGTCGTGCTCGGTGGTCGCACTGGCGGATCGCGCGCCCACCATCATATGGACAATCTTTACGTTGAAGTAACTGGTGCCAACGAAGCGCAAGTGACGGGGATTCGCTCGGGTTATGATTTTTTTGAAATTGACGTCACCGACCTTGGGACGAGCGCGCTCGACCCAGATACGATCGGCCTGGTCATCGACGGCAACGACGTCTCTGGAAGCCTCATCGTAAACAAAGTGGGAGATACCACCACCATCCGGCACAACCAGTCACCGCAGTTCGTTTTCGACACAGCGATTCCATTCCAGTTCACCGCCCAAGACACCTTCGGTCAGGCGATCGCCCGTGATGATAGTTTCACCGTCGCAGGTCCGGTAATTACTCCCAAGTTTGGACTCGATTTCGTCGAGTTTGAAGTTCCTAATCTAGGATCCAGTGTCCTCGATCCTGCTTCGGCCACCTTGACCCTCAATGGCACTGACGTGTCGGCGGGTCTCACGGTAACCACCCAAGGGGGAGTGAGCACAGTTCGTCACGACCAAGATCCTCTCTTCGTCGTGGGTAGCAACCTGAACTATGTCTTCTCAGGGACAGACAATTTGGCGCAAAGCATCGGCCTCACCGGAACCATAGGAGTTGTCGAACCTGTGTTCCCGTTTAAGGAGGAGCTCGCCGGAGCTGATGATGAGTCCGTCGATGGCAACTGGGGTGTCCGCTACATTTGGAATGGATTTGAATTACCGACCATGACTTCGGCACTGAACCTGGTTAAACAGGCTGCCGCTGACCCTGATGGCTTTACCGGAACTTTTGTCGATACTTCTGAGTCGATGATGAACCACAGCACCGGCAGCGCTGGTTTCGTGACTCCGGATTTACCCTATCACCCTGATGCGGTAACGGCCGGTTTGCCAGCTGATAACTTCGCCATGTATGGGGTTGCCGACATGATCATTGAAGAGGCCGGGACATATACGATCGGAACCCACTCCGACGATGGTTTTGCTATTCGAGTCCACGGTTGGGAGTTCGACGAGGTGTTCGGGAATGGCCAAATCGATACGTTTTCCCGTGACTCGATTATCCATCCGGCACCAACCGGGGATAGCAACACCCGAGCTGTTGCTACCCTCGAAGCCGGCATCTATCGGATCGAGTATATGTGGTGGGAGTTTGGTGGCGGCGATCACGGCGAGATCTACATCGCCAAGGGACGCTTCCCTGAGGATAGCGACAGCATTGATTGGTTGCCTATCGGCATGACCGTGCCAGGTGGGACCTTCGGGGTCCCCGGCTTCGATTCATCCGGAGTCGAGACAACGGAGTATGGTCCCGGATTGGTTGAGGGCACGGATTTCACGATGTCCCCGAATCCCAATGGGGGTGATGACGCTAATCTTACCAACTTAACTGAGCTACAGAGCGTCATCGACAACGTGGCACTGACTCCCGTCGTGACACCAAACGTCGCCGCGATTAACTTCAACGACCCTGGTTTTGGTGGTCCCGGACGCTTCGACGGAGATATTTCGTTTGCAATCGCAACGGCTGCAGATGACAACGACTTTGGTTGTATCTATACCGGCAATCTCGTGATTCCGACCGACGGAACTTATCACATTGGTTTCCAGGGCGATGACGGTGGTTATCTCAGGATTCCCGGTCAGACGTTCACAAGCCTGGTGGAAAACGAAACCGGTAGCTCGGTGATCGACGAGGCCGGTGCCCGGATCGCCGCTGATATACCGACCGGTAATAGCAACACTGTTGGAGAGATTACCCTTACCGCAGGAAGCTATCCGATCGAAGTCGGATTCTTTGAGCGCGGTGGCGGTGCCTATTTCGAGGTCTTCGGTGTCGAGAACGGTGGTTCAAGGCAATTTCTGATCGAGAAAGACGGTGCTCGTTCCGAGGATCTCCCTCCGATTGGAGTAGCGCTTCTCAGTAAGACGAAGGAGGTCAGTATTACCGATATCGTCTATAATAACGAGACTGATCGATTTAACCTTACGTGGACTTCTTCGCCGGGTAAGACATACGGGCTCTACTGGTCTCTTGACCTGGTCGACTTCAGCTCTGATGTCGATGATAGTATCCTGTCTGGCGGTGAGTTGACCTCCTCTGGTTTGTTCAAGAATCCGGCGACTGTGGGAGATGTTCGTCCGGACCGGGTCTTTTTCAGGATTATCGAGAATTAGTGAAAAGTATTCCCGGGATCATCAAAGGTGCGCCCTTTGTGTTTGTGCTGAATCTGTGTTGCCACTGATGTGGTCTCACAGTTGTGGAGCAAGTTTCTCCTGATCCGCGTTGACGATCTCAGGTTTAGTGATTCTGAAGCGAATTGCGTTTGCGAGGAAGCGTAGATTACAGGTGCCTATTTCCCAGATCTATTGGGTCCCAGAGTTTTCGAAAAAATTCGCCTTCGCTTGTGGGTTTCGTGGTCGATGTCTTTCCACATCGAGAGCACCCGGGTGTTGGTTTCGAGTTCACCATTGGTCTCTACCCATTTCAGACCGTTTGCGACGGCGGTCTGGTGCATCGATTGCATTACGATCGCATTTAAGCCGGCGTTACGTAACTCGGGTGCGACTGCGACAAGGTAGAGGTCCAGAGTGTCGCTACTCCCTTTGAGTTGATTTCGAAGTGCGGCAATGGGAAGGCGCCATCGCTTTCCTCGTAAGGTTTGAAGCAGTTCCGAGTAGGAGGGCATGGCAACCCCTACCGCGACAATGGTCTCATGTTCGTCGACAACAAGCTTAACGAATCGTGGGTCGATGAAGCTGAAAAACTTTTTAATAAGCGTGTCGATTTCCTGATCGCTCATCGGAGTGAATTCGAAGAGATCCGAATAGGCGGCGTTGATTAATTGGAATATTTCCCTTCCAAGAGGTCGCAATTCGCGACGGGATTCTTTTTCGAGGATATAGAGGCCCTTTTTCTTGAGAACGTATTGCGCAACCTTGTGATACTTCGGATCGAGCTCGGAGGGGAGCTGGAAGCGGTGCTCGAGGTAGTCAATTTCTTTGGCAAAGCCGCAGGCTTCGATGTGCCTCGCGTAGTAGGGGAAGTTGTAGGATGAGACTACGGTGGGAAGGCGCTCGAATCCGTCGATGAGGACGGCGGAACGTTCAAAGGTCGTCAGTCCGAGGGGGCCTTCGACGAGCTTCATGCCATGCCCTACCGCCCAGGACTCGACGGTATCAAGTAGGCCTTGGGCAACTTCGACATCATCGATAAAATCGAGGAGACAGAAACGCGCGGCTTTGATGTCTCGGATTTCGTTGTCCCGATGATTGATGACTCCGGCAATGCGACCCACGGTGACGCCATCGCGCATCGCCAGCCACAGGCGGAGTTCGCAGCCTTCCAGTCCCGGATTGGTTTGGGAGTCCAGAGAGTTGAGCTCGTCCCGGATCAACGGGGGAACCCACAAAGGGTCTTCTTTGTAGAGATCGAACTGAAATTGAATAAAGCGGCGTCGCTCTCTTTTTGAGTCGGTGAGAGCTTTGATCGCAATTTTGCTGCCTTGATGATGCATTGCAGGAATTCTTTATTTCTCTGCTTGCTGTAATCTTCTCAGGAAGATCTCGATTTGGCTTGAGTCGTCTGATTCCGGCGGCAGCTCCATTGGCATTGAACGAATCAAACGGTAACGCTGAAGTGAAGATTGCAAGTCAGGGGAAGAAAGGGGGCGGAATTTCTATGGCCCGGTTACCACCCGCCAGTAGGTGTCTTCGGCTGGTTTCGGAAGAGAGAGAGACCAGTTCGTCGTGACGGCAGTCAGGGAGACTCCGTCGACAGGAGACCAGTCTGTAAGGTTTGTTGAAGCCTCGAGTCGATAGACGATTCCGGGAACCGTGGTGAAATCAAGGTCAACCATGCCATTCGAAATCGAGATCGCGGTGATCCGCAATCGTGAATTTGGATCGAAGGGCCCGGTGTATGCCCACGATTCTTGAAGATTAGTGTGACCGTCCCGGTCGGGATCCAACGCCGAGTCATCAATTCCGACAATCAATCCAAAGGTCCTTTCGTAGGAATCCAACATTCCGTCGTTGTCAGAATCGGCAGGAGCTTCACTTTCCAGAACGACGACCCGGCCACGCTGGATGACCGAGGATACGGTTGCGCTTAATTCCAAATCAAAAACGAGATCAGAGCTGGTAAGAGAAGCCTGGTGGACCTCCACCGCAAGGGTGTTTTTTCCGGTAACGAGAGCGGAAGGATCGAGGCTTACCGGTTCGTAATACAATTCCTCGAAATCAGAGACAGCCGCGGTGGCGAGAGCGTTGAAGGGTGCATCCGCGGCCAGATTCTTTCGGTAAACTTCGATTCCGTTTAAATAGACCGCCATGCCATCGTCCATGAGCAAGCGCAGGAGCAATCCTTTTACCAGACTCTCGTCTGCTAGCTCAAAGCTCGTCCGAAAATAACTCGTCTCGTGCTTATTATTAGGATCACTCCCGAATGAAAGCGAGGTGGCTTGGTTGCCATTCCCGTAACCCAGAGGTGCCGGTCCGGCCGACCAGACGCGGTCTTCAAAATCGGGGCCTCTCCATTCAGTGTCCTGATCGGAGCCATCATCGAGATAATTCCAGACTCTTTTTTGATCGACCAAAGTTACCGCGGGAACTTCCGCGCGAATTTCAAAATCAAAGCTCAGATCGGAGCTCGTTCCATTTGCCTGGTGAATCTCAACCGCGACGACATTTCGTCCCTCGACAAGTTGTCCCGGTGGGACCAAAACGGTTGCAAACTCCTGCTCGTCTCCAATTTGCGACAGAGCATAGTCGGAGAAGGTTGCCCCCGGGGCCAGGTTGCTGTCCCGATAGATCTCCGCTCCATTGAGGTAAATGGCGGCGGCATCATCTCTCTTTATCAGGAATTGCAAACCTGTCGTTGCGACATCTTGGAGAAAGAATTCGTTGCGGAAGTAGGTTGTGGCAAACCTGTTGGAGCTATCGCCGCCAAAGCCGAGTTCAGTGAGTTCATCTCCATCGCCGTAGCCCATTTCCGAGAAGCCGGAACTCCAGCTGCTGTCATCAAAGTCCGCGTCCCGCCAGGTCGTTCCCTGATCCGAACCGTCGTCGAGGTAGCGCCATCTCGCGCCTCTCGGCAGGAATACCGAGGGAATGTCACCGCTCGAACCGGCCTCGTAGAGAAAGCCCGTCTCTCCCGTAAATCCCGGATTTGGGAGGTAGGTAAAAGCACCGTCTGTTTGAATGATGGCTGTGCCGTTTGTTGATTGCGAAACTTCGCCGGCCTGAAGGGTATTGCCTTCTTTGTCGGAATCGTTCGTCAAGAGTCCTGCGGTCCGTTGTCTCGACAGACTTAAATCGAAACTGAGATCACTGCTCGTTAACGAAGATTGGTGGACTTCTACCGCCAGCAGATTTGTCCCGTCAATCAGCGCCAGGGGATCGATCTCATATCGCAGATACTTCGACTCTTCCTCTTCTCCCACCGTCGTGGCGGCAAGAGTCAGATAGTTGGACGGGGAGGGGAGGTTGCTCCGGGCCACTTCAATTCCATTGAGATAAACAACCGCGCCATCATCACGAAGAAGATCGACAGAGAGCGAGCTGACATCCCTCGAATTACTTACCGTGAATTCTTTGCGGAAATAGTAAGTTACCTGCCCAGAATTGATTCCCACGCCTTCATCGCCATCCCCAAAACCCAGTTCTCCGGCTCCGGAGGTCCACGTATTGTCATCAAAATCGGCGGCTCTCCACGCTGTCCCTTGATCGGAGCCATCGTCGAGATATTTCCATATCGATTCTTTCGTGATCAAGGTATCCACGCCACCGTTTCCGGCACTCACCTCGAGAAAGCCATTCTTGTCTACGTAGTAGACATCCTCTCCCAGAAGCGGGGCATCATTATCATCAATGACGTTCAATGTTACGGTGGTCGGTGCCGACTGTTCTCCTCCGGTCGGGGATGGGAGGGGAGCGGTGGCAACAACTGTGCCGCTGATCGCGAGTTCGAGGCTGTTGCCGTCGAAGTCGAAGGAGCCACTGAAATTGAGAGGGATGGTCAGGGTGAGAGTTCCGCCATTTTCTACAATAGTACCAGTTAAATCAACATCGGCTACGGGCGTGTCGAGATTTTGAGGACCCGAGGGAACCGCTCCGGAAGCAAGCCCCGTTCCATTTACCGTCGCGGTGCCAACGATTCTAAGTTCATTGCCGGTTTGATTGAATCCTCCATTGGCATCAACTGCGGAGGGGCTCCCTGGAGTATTCATCAAAACGGATACCGCTCCGCCGTTGATATCGGCATCCACGCCGGCAAGTCCGAATGCGAAGCGAAAACGAAATCTGAGATCGTCATCCAGACGCAGATTGAGATCATCGATCTGGATCTCATTATATGGCGGTGAAGAGGGGGAAAGATTCGCCCGCAACGTCCCCGAAAATTTCGAGGAGTCGCTGGAGCTATCACTACCGATGCCGGAGACACCGAGCGAGGAGTTGATGTTGGCGGAGGATCGGGCCGGGTCGACGTTGAAGATGACCGGAGCCAAGCCGCCCGACGCTCGATAGGTAAAAGAATCCTGTCCTGCGAAATCGAGGTCGGGGAGATAGGTGAACGTCCCGTCGGAATTGAACAACAATTGTCCATTCGAAGGACCTGTTTCCAGTGTGGCTGTCAGAGCCCCTCCGCCTCCAAAATCATTTGATAAAACGCTTGTGGCAGCAACCAGAACGGTTTCTTCCTGCAAGGTATAGTTGTCGGAAACACCTGTCGGGGCAGTGGAGAGATTGGGGAGATCGAATGCGTTGTTGAAGAAGGTAAAAAAACTTCCCGGGGGAGTGACTGAGTTTCGTGAATCAATCTCGACCCAAGTAGCTCCGTCGGAGCTTCCCTCGAATGTCCAGGAGATGGGAGTGCGTCCCAGGGCATCGTTGGCGGTGGCAAAGTTGTAGCTGTCAATGGTCACCGGGCCGTTGAAGGTGAAGACGAGCGGAGCGATGTTGAAGTCGAGCCATTTGGTATTGGTGTCTCCGTCGATGATGTTGGGTGGCTCTTCATTTGCAGGACTGCTTCCGCTTGGGTTGGTCACGGTAAGGTTGGTGTAATCGACCTTGTTGCCGTCGTTGATGAGGTCGAATTCCGACACTTGGATCATGGATTCTCCAGCGGTCTGAGTAGTGGTGAAGCGGTAATACTGGTAGGTGGCATCAGCGGCCCAGGTGTTAAGGGCGGTGATTGGGATGAGGCATAAAATTGAAAATGGAAATGCCATGCGTGAGGTTTGGAAATTTTTCATGCTAGTGAGCTTAGTTTGGCTTGTAGTGTAATGGGGAAACTGCTGCCAATCAGGCTCAAACAGCCCAATGCTCCAATTCCCCACAATTGTGGTCTCATCGTCTTAAAGATGTCGCATTTCGTCCCCTTGCAGGTCAAGAATCATCTCGGAGGATCGTCTTTTCGTGATCCGCCGAAATACCGGGGCTTCTGCCAGCGGGATTATTGGTGAGGAGCAGCTCAAAAACATTGGAGCCTACTGGAGTGATGGAGGTGATTTTCAGGAGGTCGTGGAGTAAAAGTGATTTTTTTTGACATGATTTTTGACTTTTCTCGAAGTTTCGATGACTAAACAACTATCGTCGGACAATTTAAAGATAGGTTGAAACGATTCCTTACTGCAGAATCGGGGTTGCGCTCCTTGCTGGCTTTGGTTGTCGCCTTGTCATTCACTGCGGTGTTCAGCATGAATTATTTTCACGAGGGCACGGCTATCGGGAAGTACTTCTCGCATCAGCAGGAACTTGAGCGCGTCAATGAGGAGAAGGTGATCGCCTATTCAGATATGGTGTTATATGGCGATGAGAAGGTTGAAGTCTCCGATGAGGTTCTTTTGGGGGAGCAGGCGAGCGCCGAGGATGGGTATGCGGTGACTGAGCGTATTCAAACGTGGGACAAACGGACCACCTTGGTTGCTGTGATTGTGGCCTGGTTACTTGTGGCGCCTTGGTGTCAGCGTCAAAAATGGCTTTCACTGGCCTATGTTCTCATGGCTTTTTACTTGGTGATGATGGCTCTGTTTAAGGGGATCAACGGGGGAGCCAGGTTTAGCGAGTTGGCGATTCCAGCCCAGGCGACCCGTTGGATGGCTTGTGTGGCCTTGGCCGTGTGGATCTTGATGCGTTCCGGTTCCAAGGAAAAGCGACTTGTATCGATTACTTGGCTCCTGGTCATCGCAGCATCGCTGACTTTTGCGACTCATGGATATGAGGCTTTCATGGGTCACCCGGCTTTCCGCGATCTACTCTATGGTGCATTTGAGTCGATTTCCGTGGAGATCTCAGAGAACTCGGTATTTGTCTTGCTCAAGTTGATTGGGATAATGGATATCAGTCTGGCGCTGATCATTCTATTCACGCGTAAAAAGGGCGTTTTCCTCTGGATGGCAATCTGGGGGGGGCTGGCGGCTCTGTCCCGCCCAATCGCCTTTGGTGATGTGGGATTGGAGGACGCACTGCTACGTATCGCGAACTTTGGTATCCCAATGCTCCTTTTTTACTTAACGGATCTTATGAATGACTTCAAGACTACGACCGTAACTACCTACGATGAAACTACCGAAAAAATATAAATGGATAGGCGCTGCGTTTGCGCTAGGCGCCTCTGCACTGCCGGCTACAGACCGCTCCGATGAACAAATTGTTAATGCTGACTTCAAGGAACTGGTCGAAGAGATGACACCACTTTCCGGGACCAATCCGGCCCACTGGCGAGTTGTCTGGTCAGGGGATACTTCAACCTCTGCGACGATTTCCTGGAGCACTGCCGAAAATGGCAAGAAGCACGTGGTACATTACGGGACAAAGAATGTGGGATCTGACACAGAGAAGTATGAGTTCCATGCTGAGGCTCCAAAGAATGGCCCATACTCGATCACAGAGAAGGAAGCCAAGGATACCAAGACCGCATTTTTTCACCACTGTCCGTTGACGGGGCTCACGCCAGGGACAAACTACTACTTCGTGCTCGAAAGTGACGGCAAGTTCTCGAAGCCTTTGTATTTTAAAACAGCACCAAAATCAGGAGACTTTAAGCTGCTCACTGGTGGTGATTCCCGCTCCGGGATTGCGTCCCGCTGCCTGATGAATCTGCGCATGGCGAAAGAGTTTTCCGAGAAGCCTGAGATACTCGCGCTTGTGCACGGTGGTGACTATATTGTTTCCGGGCGCAGTTGGCGTCAGTGGCGCTCTTGGTTGAGTAATCATGAGCTGACGACACTTTCCGATGGGCGTGTTCTTCCCGTGATCCCTACCCGGGGAAACCACGATGGGGGGCCGCTTTTCTTCGAAATTTTCAACTTGGAGAAAAATCGTGCAGACCTTTCTTTTTGGCATTCGATTCAAGTGACTGACGATGTGAATATCGTGACCCTTGATACGAACTACTCCGCCAAGGGGGCTCAGGAGGAATGGTTGGAGAAGCAGCTCTCGAAGTTGCGTCCGAAATCACGCTGGCTGCTCACTAATTACCATCGCCCGCTTTACCCGGCCGTAAAATCACCGGCGGGTCAAACCTCGGTATTTGTTCCATTGTTTGAGAAATACAACGTCGACTTGTCTCTTGAGTCGGACGGTCACTGCATTAAACGCACCGTGCCAATCCGCGACGGTAAGGAAGACCCTACCGGGATTGTCTACGTTGGTGAAGGCGGTCTCGGAGTTGGTCAGCGGACGCCTAAGACAGATCTCTGGTATCTGAAAGGAGGATATGCAGGCCGTGGTCACCATGTCATGCAGCTCAGCTTCAGTAAGGACGCTCTCGAGGTCGAGACGATCATGCTTGAGGGGAATACGATCGATAAGGTGACTCTTAAGCCCCGCTCTCACTGAGCTCCAGTCTTGTAGCGAGACAATCTGTTCCAGACCAACCTGCCGTCCGTGAAGTGGGGACCGTCGAGGTCCTCAGTCAAGACAGCTCCGCCATCTTGAATCAAGTAGCCGACGCTTCGATTACCAGAGAACTATTTTAATTTATAGCGCGTTGGATCGTATCCCGCTTCTTTTCGCTTTGCTTTCAAGCGTGCCTTGAGTTGTTTTAGACGATCGGCGTATTTCGGGTCCTTTGCGAGATTCGTGAATTCATTGGGATCATTTTTACGATCATAAAGCTCATCGCCTTTTGTTCCGAAGCCCCAATGAGTAAATCGCCAATCAGGGGTGCGAATGGATTCACCTCCGCTGCGGCTGATCGTGAAGGCGAGATTTTTGGTCCATGATTTCGTCGACGGATCCTTTAGGACGGGCAGGAGGCTCTGGCCTTGAATGCTTGCAGGGGGAGTCAATCCTGCGAGCCTCGCGACAGTAGGGTAGAGGTCGACGAGTTCGGTGAGGTGGCCGCTTGCAGTTCCATGAGAATCGGACATCCATGGCACGCTGAGGATAAATGGCACACGGGTCGATTCTTCAAAGAGGTGCTGCTTTTGAAACTTGTTGTGATGACCCAGGAGATACCCGTGGTCGCTGGAAAAGATCACAATAGTATTTTCGCGCAAGCCCAGTTCGTCGAGGGCATCGAGCACCCGGCCAACCTGCGCATCCATATAGGAAATACTGGCGTAATAGGCTTCCAGCAACCCTTTGTGTAGTTCGGGAGTCACACCGTAGCGCCCCATGGATTTGTAGTCTCGAATAATTTTGGGCACATCGTCGAGATCGCCCTCGGGAACCTTCGGGGCGACCATGGCATCGCGATCGTAAAGATCGAAATATTTGGACGGTGCGACCAGAGGGACGTGGGGGCGAACAAAACCACATCCTAAAAAGAAGGGCTTGTCCTTATTGCGTTTCAAAAACTCGATCGCAGCATCCGCCGCCATCCCGTCGGCGTGTTTCAGATCGCCGGTCGAAGCCTCCACTCCGGTAAATGTCTGGGAGCCTTTGTCCTTGGGGGACCACTCGGTTTTTTTACCGGGTGCGTTCTGCTCGGGCGCCTTGATGTTGACTGCTTCGTCCCACGACGGGGCGTCATCATGGTCGGCTGTCCCCGCAATGATCTCGAAGGGTATACCCATGTGGTAGATCTTGCTGACACGACCGGCCCGGTAACCGTTGTTACGAAAGAGTTGCGAAAGAGTCACCACATCGGGGAGGTTTTTACGGAGGTTACCGCTATTGCCCAACATACCATTGGTATAAGGATAGAGACCGGTCATCAACGAGGCGCGGGAGGCTCCGCACACCGGATACTGGCAGTGCATGTTCTCAAACCGGACTCCTCGCCTAGCCAATGCGTCAAGCCGTGGAGTTTTGCATTGTGGATGTCCGAATCCGCTGAGCGCCGTGTTGAGGTCATCAGACATCAGAAGGAGGACGTTGGGCTTTCGTTCTTCTGCCTGGGATGATTGTGGGACGCAAATCGCTGCAAGAATGAGAGAGATGAGATATTTCATACTTAAACCAGAATGGGGTGTTCGCTGGCGGGTTCAAGTAGCGATTCCCGCTTGCCAGAAATTTGCTCTTGGAGGAAAGGGGATAGTTGAAATCTCAACCGTAATCATCCGAATGCCATCGATGCCAGTAGGACGGTCCTCGTAGTCCACGCAATGGTTCGGATCCAATTGGAATGGACCAAGGCAGGGACGGTTTTCGGAGTGAGCTTGGCGTGTTGGGGAACTTGGATCAAGGCAGTCGAAGCCCAAGCTATCGCGAGGAGAAGAAAAGAGGGGGTCATTTCCTGCCAATCTCCAAGATAGAAACATGCCGCACAACTTGCGGCTTCGATGAGCATGAGAGGGGCGATGACGTAGGTCACCCGGGCCATGTAGCGGGTGTGATAGTCGTTAAAGGCCTCACCCTCAAGCCGGGCGAATAGAGGATAGATCGCAATCTGGACCATCCAGATGATTCCGGTCATTGCGGCACAGGCTGTCAGTTGAACAAGAAGGAGGGCGGAGAGCATGATGACGTTTTTACGATGTTTGGGCTGAAAAAACCCAGCCGGAGTTGGCGAGAAAATTCTGCGTGGTTTTAGTGTGATTGTCTACAGGCCTTTGGCTGATGGTACAATCACCCCAGTCTTTTTCTATCTATTCGTGGGATTTATAGGATTCGTATTGAGTCTTCTTCCCCAGATTGCATACGCTGAATATAGAAATCGATGAAAACGCTACCTTGTACTCTGCTTAGCTTGTCTCTCTCGCTTGTCGCGATGGCTGAACCCAATTGGTCCACTCAACGCGGTCCCCATTCCAATGGCACTGCTGGAGAGGGAATGAAGTTGCCCGCCAAGTTCTCTCCTACCGAGAATGTCGTTTGGAAGGCGGAGCTTCCGGGCAGTTCGGCCGCTACTCCAATTGTTTGGGGTGACCATGTTTTCGTTACCGCAGCTGATCACGAGAAGAAGGAACTGCATGCGATCTGTCTCGACGCAAACACCGGTAAGCCTCGCTGGTCGAAAATGGTCTCGAAGGGGAAAGTGCATCTGGATGACCGCAGCGACTTCGCCTCGCCCTCGCCGGTCACCGACGGGAAGCGGGTCGCGTTCTTTTTCGGCAACGGGGACCTGATCGTCTACTCCGTGGATGGAAAAGAAGAGTGGCGCAAAAACCTCATCGAAAAAGGTGCCAATTATTTCGCTTTCCAATGGACCTTCTCCACCAGCCCCATCCTCTCGGGCGACAATCTCATCATGCAGATTTTGCAACGCGATGTTCCGTTCGACTACGGCGGGGTGTCACGCGGACCTGAAGGGGCGAAAAAGATTTCGTCCTATCTTGTTGCCTTCGATTTTGCGACCGGAAAGCAAAGTTGGAAGGTGGATCGTCCGGGTGATGCCGTGGCCGAATCGCTCGAAGCCTTCACCAGTCCGGTTCTGAGTCGGACCGCCGATGACGGGGGAGACCTTCAGCTTCTTGTGGCCGGGGGCGATGTTCTTACCGGTCACGACCCCACCAATGGCAAAGAGCTTTGGCGTTGGGGCACTTGGAATCCAAAGAAGATTGGGCACTGGCGTCTTGTTCCTTCTCCGGTCGCGGGGAGTGGGGTTGCTTTGGCCTGTGCTCCCAAGAAGAGCCCGGTCTATGCCGTCGATATGAAGACCGGCAAGTTGTTGTGGAAAAGCAAGGACCCCGAAGTGTCTTCCGATGTCTGCACTCCGCTCTACCACAATGGCCACTTCTACGTCCTCAACGGGGAGTATAAGGATAAGCGAATCTCCTGTATCGAACCAAAAACCGGCAAAGTTCTCTGGACCGGCACGATCGGAACCCGGGCCAAAATCGAAGCATCACCAACCCTTGGCGACGGGAAAATCTACTTCCAGGATCACAATGGAAAAGTCTTTGTGGTCGCTGCGGATCCCAAGAAGTTTTCCCTTCTGCATCAGGTCGAGTTTGGCGATCGCACCGTGCGTGACCAGCGTTGCAGTCTCGCCCTGGCGAACAACCGGGTATTCC
>NHEN01000184.1 GCA_002172625.1 Verrucomicrobiaceae bacterium TMED86
TAGCGATTTATACCCCGATCAGGACCATTCAAGGGAAGGTTCACGGAAGGATTCCCATAATCATCACGGAAGTAGAGATTGAATGAGGGTTTCTCTCGTGCATTCGCGGGCCAGGGCGATGCTCCTGTTTGCGTCAACTGCATTCGGGGCCTCGAATAATTACTGGCGGCAATCCGTAAGCCCACATCAGTCCTAAAACCCACTTCTCCATCGGGAAAATAAAACTCCGCATGAATCGGCCGCTCGTAGGCCCTTCCCCGGTTGATGACATTATTGTAGTCGGAAGCAGCAGTCGGCGACCAAAGATTACCGCTATAGGTCCCGCCATTGATTGCCAGCACTCCGAAAGGATCATACAGCGATCGCTGTGGCTCCCCTGCATAGACCAAGGCGGGACTGGTCCGCAATCGGACATCCTGTTGAATCAGGAAAGTATGCGTTTTCACATTCGAGTGAATGTAACCATCCAAAAACGCACGCGCCCGAATGACATGGCCTTTCCGGCTTGTCACAATCGAAAGCGCCAAAGGAATTGTGTAGTCGCTTCCATTATCGAGAGTCGGCTCCGTCCCGTCCGTGGTATATCGGATCAAGGCCCCGGGTGTTTGGCTCGTAAGAGCCACCGTCACCGGCCCATCATAAAACCCTCCCTTGTTATCAAAATCAGGCGCGTCCACTTTACCGATCAAGGCTCCCGCATTCTCTTTCCCGGGAGTGGGAACATCAAAATAGGCCAAGCCACCTTCGCCATCGTGACCATAACTATGATTCGCAAACTGCTTGGGAAAGCTCGGCACGATACTCGACACCAAAGCCCCTCCATCGTCGTAAAGCCCAACGAAGTCTCCGCCCGAACTCAGTTTAAAATTCGCATGGAGGTATGTCGCTCCAGCAATCGGATTATCCGGGTTATCCGCCAAAATAATCAAATACTCTCCAGCCCCAATTGAAGTTCCATTTGGAAAGGCCCACTGATCTTTTTCATCTTCGTCATCGGTCAAGGTCCAACCATTCAAAGAAACCGCTCCCGGTCCACTATTGTAGAGTTCAATCCAATCCGAAGATTCGTTTTTCAGTGCCGGATTATCCAACAATGCTGGCTCAATGAGATTCGCACTCGGCTCAATCAAACCGGGCAAATAACTCACGGTAGAGCCCAGCGGAACCAACACCGGGTCGACTCCGGTTTCATCGATCTTGAGACTGGCATCCAGCCGCATGTTCCCATTGATCGTGCTGTTATTCACCTGAATCGCGAGAATATTTTCTCCCTCCACCAAAAGATCCGAGGCATCCTCCAAAATGAAATTCTGAGTCCCTGTCGTCAGGCCACTAGCGCGGTAAGCAAGTTGATCATGATAGATATGCGCCTTATCCGCTCCCATGTTTGCCCGCGCGACTTCCACCCCATTGATCCAGGCGATAAAGCCGTCATTAAAATTGATCGTCAAAACCACCGAACGATTCGACCCCGCTTCCGAGGCCGAGGCATTGAACGTTTTTCGGACATAAAAAGAAGGAGAGACATTGTTCAGCTTCGGACTGAGATTTGTCGCGAGCGGATTGACCGAATAGCCCATTGGCAAGGCGCCGGAGTCCCAGTTCGCATCATCAAACGAAGAACTCCACCAGGCCGGCCCCGCGCCGGCATAGGGTTGATCATTTTCATCCCAACGAAGATTTCGATCAATGGAGGTGGCGACAAGTTCATTAATGACGACGTCGCCTGACATACGAAGCATCCCAAGACAGGACCAGGAGCAAAAAATCAGGACTGGTTTAAGCATTGTGTGTGAGGTGATCAGAACACCTAGCACAACAATTGCGCCCCTACCAACCAGTTTTGCCCAAAGCTTACCTCCGTCCCTGATAGCCGAGCCAAAAGACCACCAAACTCACCGCGCTCATCCCGGAAAGCGCCTGCCAGTAGAGCGTCCAACCACCGATAGGAAGCAACGCCGAATGAAGCGCTTTCACCACGACCAAGCCCAGAACCCCTCCCAGCCCATTGCTAACCAGGCCAATCAAGGCCTGAGCCTGCCCGCGCATTCCTTCATCGACCCGGCGATGAATAAACACCCGCCCGGCTTCATAGAAAAAGGTCCAGCAAATCCCATGCAACATAATCCCGGCCAGGAGCCATCTCAGATCACCCATCGAATAGAAAAAATACCGAAATACCCCCGTCGCAATGGCCAACAGGAGAATCGCTTTAATCCGGAAGCGCCCAATCACCATTCCCATCCCGAGCATGGCAATCCCCTCGATGACCTGGGCCGACGACATGTAATAACTCGGATGGGAGACACCCAATTCCGCGAGATAAACCGGCGTGTAGAGGTAGTACGCCGCCAGCGGAATGCTGAACAAGAAAGCCGTCACAAAGTAAGTCAGCTGATCCCGGTCTTTGAGCAACTTCAACGCCCCCAAACCCAGCGCATCCGAGAGCTTCCCCGTCGCAACTCCACGCGGCATCGTTGCCGGCATCAAAAAACAAATCGCTCCGGCCACGATACGAATTCCCGCCGCCCACTGCCCCGTCTTCGCCGAAAAATCCAAACTCGCAAAGCCCACCAAATACCCGGCAACCATCCAACCAATCGTGGCCCATACCCGATAAAGCCCGAAACTCTTCCCCGGATCAGAAAGTCCCGACAATGCAATTGTCGTCAACAAAGACCACGCCGGCGCAGAGATCAGGGCACTGATCGTAAAGAAGCCGACAAACCAGCCTGCTCCCCATCGATGCTCCAGAGCGTAAAAAGCCATGAAGATAAATCCCGCCCCAAGCCACATGATCCAGCCAAGGACTTTCTGGGCCTGATATCTTTGATCGACTTGAGCGCCGAGAATCAGCGGCGAAATAAACCCACACAAACCCGGGATCATAAAAATGACCACCGCCCACCCACCCAGACCATATCGCGGGAGGATATTGCTCAGCGCCGGATACCAAAGCCCCACCGCCCCGGCCATTAGGAAAAAGACAACCGCAATCCAATAGCGATGACCTTTAATACCCGAAGCCTTCTCCATTAGCTCAGTGCTTTTTACCCCAGGAATCCTTCAGCGTCACAATACGATTAAAGACCGGCTTCTCTGCCGTGTGATCTTCAAGATCCGCGCTGAAATATCCCAATCGCTCGAATTGACAATGCGATCCTGCTGACATCGCAGCGAGACTCGGCTCGACTTTTGCGCCCGTGATCACTTCGAGACTATTAGGATTCAAACACTCCAAATATCCACCTTCGGCTTTATCTGGAAGCTCCTCGCTGAAGAGTCGATCATACTGCCTTACCTCGGCATCCACGGCATCTTCGACCGACACCCAATGAATCGCAGTGCGACACTTGATTCCTTCCGGTGCAGGTTGCCCAATGGTATCGGGAATGAACTCGACGTGGATTTCATTCACCTCGCCATCGTCACCCAAAACGTGACCGACATGCTTGATAATATATGCGCCACGGAGACGCACCGCCCCTTCGGGCCTCAAACGGAAGAACTTCTTCGGCGCATCCACCATAAAGTCGTCGCGCTCGATCCAGAACTCACGAGTAAACTTCAACTCGCGCAAGCCATCCTCTTCATTCTCTGGATTGTTCGGNGCCNTCACGATTTCGCTCTGCCCTTCCGGATAGTTCGTCACCACCACTTTCACCGGATCCAAAACGGCCATCTTACGGAGAGCTACTTTGTTCAAGTAGTCGCGCACTTCGAATTCAAGAAGAGCAAAATCGGAAAGCGAATTTTGCTTCGTCAACCCAACTCGATCAACAAAGGCCCGGATCGCTTCCGGCGGATAGCCGCGACGTCGCATTCCGCTCAAGGTCGACATCCGGGGNTCGTCCCAGCCATTCACATGNCCCTCATCAACAAGCTGAATAAACTTCCGCTTACTCATCACGGTGTAACCAATGTTCAAGCGGGCAAATTCAATCTGACGCGGCACTGAAGGCACCGGGCAATTGTTCACCACCCAATCGTAAAGCGGACGATGGTTTTCAAATTCCAGCGAGCACAAGGAATGGGTAATGCCCTCCTTGGCATCTTCCAGAGGGTGGGCGAAGTCATACATCGGATACATGCACCAGGCGTCGCCGGTATTGTGATGGGTCGCATGCACCACTCGATAAAGAACCGGGTCGCGCATGTTCATATTTCCCGACTCCATGTCGATATTGGCGCGCAGAACTGCTCCACCATCTTCAAAGCCTCCCTCACGCATCTTTTTGAAAAGCTCGAGGCTCTCTTCCACCGAACGCTCACGATGAGGCGATGGCGTTCCGGCCTCGGTCACATTGCCACGTTGCTTGCGAATTTCCTCGGGCGTCTGGGTATCGACGTAAGCCAGTTTCTTTTCGATCAAGCTCACGGCGCAGTCGTAGAAGAACTCAAAGTAGTCGCTTGCAAAATAAAGATGCTCGCCCCAGTCGTATCCCAACCAGGCGATNTCCTTTTTGATCGCATCGACATACTCCGTATCCTCTTTCACCGGGTTCGTATCATCGAATCGCAAATGACAGCGGGCCCCAATTTCACCATACTCCTTGGCCAGACCAAAGTTCACCCCAATCGCTTTGGCATGCCCAATATGGAGGTAACCGTTGGGCTCGGGTGGGAAACGGGTAATCGGAGCAGNATGCTTCCCACTCTCGATATCGGACGCGATGATCTCGCGAATAAAATCTTTTTTATCGTCACTCATGACAGGATATTTTTAGGCGTTTGCGAGCTCTTTAAGGAGAGCCTGGCTCATCACAATTCCACCTTCGAAATTCTCGACCGCAAAGTTTTCATTGGGCGCGTGAATCTGACAATCGGGCAAGGCCAAACCAAGCATGAGACTGTCTGACCCGAGGATCTCCTTCATGTCCTGAATGATGGGGATACTTCCTCCTTCGCGAATCAAGACCGGCTCTTTTCCAAAGCTCGCNNTCAAAGCCCGCTGCGCCGCTTTTCCATAGTTGGAATGCGGATCATTGTGGTAAGCCTTCCCGGAATGCCCTTTCTCGATCTCGATAGTCACCCCGGCCGGAGTGTGCTTGCGCAAGTGCGCCTCAACTTGCTCCTGCACCTTAGCTGGATCTTGTCCCGGCACCAATCGACACGAGAGTTTGAACATTGCCTCGGCAGGAAGAACCGTCTTCGACCCCTCCCCCTGATATCCGCTCCCGATGCCGTTCACTTCAACCGTTGGACGTCCCCATAAACGCTCAGCGATGGAGTATCCCGGCTCGCCGAAACTCTCCGGAGATCCGGTGGTTTTCAAAAAGTCTTCGTCGGAGGCGCCGGGAACCTTGGCCCACATTTCACGCTCCCAATCTTCGAGAGGAATGACGTCGTCGTAAAAACCCTCCACTGCGATCTTGCCATCGTTCTCGTGTAAGCTCGCCACCATCCGTGCGGCGGCCGTAGCCGGATTGGCCACCGCTCCACCATAAACGCCGGAATGTAAATCTCCCGAGGGACCTTTCACCATCACTTCGAGACAGGTAATCCCACGCAATCCATAACCCAGCGTAGGCACTCCCGGAGCAACCATCCCGGTATCGGAAACAGCAATAATATCGCAGGCCAATTCATCCCTATGCTCTTCCAAAAATGGAACGAGATTCGGCGAGCCAATCTCTTCCTCTCCTTCAATCAGGAAAATGACATTCACCGGAAGTTCTCCATCCTCGCGAATAGTTTTCTCGGCGCCCAACATATGAACGAAGTGCTGCCCTTTATTGTCCGCGCCACCGCGACCCCAGATTTTACCATCGCGGATCTCAGGCTCAAAAGGTGCCGAATCCCACAACTCAAGCGGATCCACCGGCTGCACATCGTAGTGACCGTAGATCAAAACAGTGCGCCGTCCTCCCACATGTTCGTTTCGTGCAATGACGATGGGATTCCCCGGTGTTTCGTGAATTTCAGTGGCCATTCCCATGCCCTCGAATTGCCCCACCAACCACTCGGCATTGGCCCGGACATCGGCAACATGGCGCGAGTCGGTGGAGATACTGGGAAAGCGGAGGTGCTCAAAGAGGCGTTCAAGCTCGGAAGTCATGCCCGATGGATGCCGTGAGGCGACCGGACTCGCAAGGAACAAATCATTCCGAGGGCAAATCTTCGTCATCCAGCGGATTCTTGATCCCCATTTTCCGCCTTTCCTCGCCAATCGCCGCCAAGGCATCAAAGGCCGCGAAAAGCACCATGAGGAGACACAAAAAGGCACAGCCACCCCACCAAAAGAGCATCCGCCAGAGAGATCGTCCGATCCAGGCTTCAAGAGGCCAGTTCCCTAGCGCAAAAACCCCCACGATCAGCAGGAGCAAACCGGAGATAAATTTCCGGCGTTTCTTTCGATCGGCCAGGGTCACCGCCGCAATCGCGAGCGACATCTGAACCAAACCTGCGCGATCGGACATGAAGGGATGCTAGTTGAGAAAACTAAGGGCTGCAATTTCGCTTTTCTCATATTCCCCAGCAGGCAAACTCCGCCTGCCGAATGCTCGTTCTCATTGTCCACTATCACCTGCGCTGCGGAGGAGTCACCCGCGTAATCGAGTCCCAAGTGAGGGCACTCTCCGATCAAGGGCACAAAGTCGTCGTGGCCTCGAGCGGCCCGAAAGTTGACTGGTGCGAGGAGCAGATCATCATCCCCGAACTCGACTACTGCCTCGAAAGCAATCTCAGCGGAGACGATCTGCGAGACCTAATCCCGCTTCAGCCGGATCTCTGGATCATCCACAATCCCACCCTTGCCAAAAGCGCGCTCTTCCCCGACTTCATCAAAAACCTCGCCGGGCACCAAGCCCCTCTCCTCCTCCAATGTCACGATTTTGCCGAAGACGGGCGCCCGGCGAACTACCAACGCCTTTCTGAAACGACCCGCCTCTATCCTCTCGCGGAAAATATTCACTACGCTTTCGTCAATACCCGCGATCGCTCATCTCTGATCAGGGCAGGCATTCCCGAACACCGATGCCACCACCTCCCCAATGCCGTCATTCCTCCCGCTGCTCATCCCGCGCCTGAAAGCCCCGCCCCGCTCGTCTTCTGTCCCGTCCGGGGAATCAGACGAAAAAACCTCGGCGAGCTCTGTCTTCTCGCTGCCCATGCGCCAGCCGGAGGACGATTTGCCATCGCCGTCGCCCCGGAAAATACAGAATGGTCCGCCGTGCACGACCGCTGGGCTGCCCTCGCTCAAGAACTCGATCTCCCCATCGAATTCAACGTAGCCAACCGCCTTTCTCCTACTCCGGACGCAGACCCCTCATTCTCCAGTTGGCTCGGCCATGCCACCCATCTTGTCACTACCTCCATCGCCGAAGGCTTCGGTCTCACCTTCCTTGAACCCGCTCTCCTGGGCAAGCCGCTCATCGGTCGTGATCTCCCTGAAATCACCCGTGATTTCTCCGATGCGCCTCTTGGATCTCTCTACGAAAACATCCCGATCGACCTCATTGCTCTTGATCTCGACCTCCTCAAAAAAGACTACCTCAGCCAACTCACGGCGACCTTCCAATCCTACAATCGAATTCTCTCTGACAACGAACAGGAACAAAACTGGCTCAACTTCATCGCAACAGGCTCCCTCGATTTCGGCAACCTCCCGGAATCGCACCAAGAACACCTCATTCGCAACCACCGGCTTCCTGAACTCGAGCAATGGCTCGAAAAATCCCTGAGCATTTCCGCGCAAGCCATCGCCACCGATTCCTGGTCCATCGACCACTACGGAATCGCGCTGCAAAACATCATCGATCCCGTCGTCGACTCCACTCCCGGCGCCCCCGATTGGCTCCCCAAACAAAACGTCCTCGCGCAATTCATCTCTCCGGATCGCTTTCACTTCCTGCGCACCTGATGGACCTCATTTCAGATTTACTTTCGCCCCTTTCCGCTGAACCCGGCGGGATGACTCCCCACCTGCCCGAATTCCCCAACATCAAGTGCCTCGCCTTTGACCTCTACGGGACCCTCCTCATTTCCGCGGCCGGAGGACCTTCCCTTGACCGCGAATCCATCCTCCGCGATCTCCTCGCCAGCGAACAACTCCCCGAGGCTCCTTTGATCCCAATTCTCCATGAACTCATCCGGGACGATCAGGAAACCTCTCGCCAAAAAGACATCGAATTCCCCGAGGTCGACATTCTCGAAATCTGGGAGCGCTTTTTCTTCCGTCTCTCCCACCCCATCCCTGACCTCGCCCGCTTCGCCCTCCAATACGAACTTCTCACCAATCCTGTCTGGCCTATGCCCGGTGCCGATACCCTCCCGCAACACCTCCCCCTCGCCCTCATCTCAAACGCCCAATTCTACACCCCACTCCTCCTCGAAAAGCTCCTTCCGCTCCCTTTCGAAGATGATCTCACCTTCTTTTCCTACCAACATCGCCAGGCCAAGCCGGGGACCTTCCTCTTCGAAAAACTCGCCGAATCTCTCTCCGCTCGGAATATTTCCCCTTCAGAGACCCTCTACATCGGCAACGATCACAAGAAAGACGTTATTCCTGCGCAACTTATTGGCTTCCGAAGCGTTCTCTTTGCAGGGGATGCCCGTTCCCTCCGCACATCTCCCGACCTTCCTCCGCCCGACGCCATCATTACCCACCTCTCGCAAATCAACGACCTCCTCCCAAATTCTTAGTTAGCGTAACACCAGTTTCTGCACCATCTTTCTCCAGTCCAATGAATCTCCGCTCCTTTATCATCGTCTTTGCCCTACTTTTGGGAGCCTTGATCGGCTGGCTGATGTTAGAAGACGCAACCCAGGTCGCGGAAAATCGCAAAGAAGTCAAAGAGCGTAAGCTCACCTTCATCACTCACGAGCCCAGCCGCCCCAAGAAGACCCGCACCCGCGACCTGAGCAAAAAGCCCTTCACTCTGGAGGACATGATTGCTCTCCCCAATCAAAAGCTCATCAGATTTAAGGACGAAAAATCCTACCGGGACTTCCTGAATAAACTCGCCAACTCCGACCTCACACTTTTGGGCAACATCGACCGCCTCCGGGTCGTCGGGGAAGGATATGGCGACCTTTCGGAACTCACCGACCTTGGTGTCGATGAAGACGAGATGTTCCACAACTTCCCCGTCACGATTCCTCAACCCGGCAATGTCGAAGACCAACCCGGAGCCGTCGGATTCGGACGCAATGCCCTCGCCTTTCTGGGAATCACCGGAGACAATTCCGCATACGGCGCAGGCGTAAAGGTCGCCATTATTGACACCGGAGTGGAACCTCACCTCGCCCTCTCGAAGGGCTTCCAGACAATCAACCTCGTTGAACTCTCAGAAGGAGCTGTTCCGCATGGGCACGGGACCGCAGTTGCCTCCCTCATCGCCGGCGACCATCCCAACCTGCGTGGTGTCGCTCCCTCATCACCCATTCTCTCCATTCGGGTTGCCGATGAAACCGGGACCTCCAGCTCACTCGTCCTCGCCGATGGCATCGTTGCCGCCGTTGATAACGGCGCGCAGATCATCAACATTTCCATGGGTTCATACGGCAACAGCCTGATCCTCCAGGACGCCATCAACTACGCCAACGACAAGGGAGCTGTCATTTTTGCCTCCTCCGGAAACGACGGATTCTCAGCGGCCGCCTACCCTGCCGCCCATCAAGGCGTCATCTCCGTCGGCGCCATCGACGCCAACGGCACCCACCTCAACTTCTCCAACACCAGTGACAAGCTTGGTGCTTCGGCCCCGGGAATAGGAATCCAGGCCGCTTGGCCCGGAGATCAGGTGATCGAATTCACGGGAACCTCGGCATCTTCTCCCTATCTCGCCGGTGCCACCGCGGCCGTGATCTCGGAAACTGGCATGAACGCCCAACAAGCAGCCGCCCATGTCCTGGAATACTCCAACGAAGCAGGCAGCAATGGGGCCGACCCATATTTTGGCGAAGGCATCTTGAATGTTGGTCGCGCTTTGGATTTTGAAACCGCCGGAATCGAAGACATCGCCGTCGCAAGCCAATATTTCCCTTCTGAGGAGAGCTCAAATCCCTACTTTCAGGTTCTCGTTGAAAACCGCGGAACCGAGACCGTCTGGCACTCCACTCTCGAAGTCGATGTCGCCGGCGACCGTTACCCTATTCAAATCAACTCCATCGAGGCAAACACCGTCAAAGCCATCACCATTCCATTTGGTGAAACCCTTCTCAACAGGGAGGGCTCGCTAGACGTGCGCAGCACCCTTACCGTCTCTCCAAACACGAATGACGTCCAACGCTCTAACAACACCCGTGTCGATACCTTCACCGACCCCTCTCTTTCGAACCAGGGCAATTAGCCTCTGGCTTCTTCTCGCCCTCCCTCTCTTCGCCCAGGTAAACTGGCTGGGCGCACCCGTTCCCGACTCCCCCGCCGTCAATCAACTCCGCACCAGTGGCAACGCCTGCGGCCCGGCCTGCCTCCTTGACGCCTTTCGCTCCGGTGGCGAAAAATGGCGCAAGTCCCTCGAAAAAATCTCCGGCGATACCGACACAACGAAAATCATCGCCATCATCAAAGGCCACGCTAACAAAGCCTCCCGGCTCGATAAAACAAAAGCCCGCTGGAACCCCCGCGCCGGGATCAGCGGAGCAGACCTCGCCGATATGGCCAACGAAATGCGCACCTCCGGGTGGATGGGAACGGTGAAATTCAAAACCCTCTTTCGCGCAAGCCCCCAATCTTCTCCCGACCTCCTCCAACGCACCCACCGCTCCCTTGCCAAGTCCCTCAAAAAAGGGTTCCCCCCCATCATCAGCATCCGCCGCATGGCCTACCGGCGTATTGCCAATTCCCAAACCAAAGGCTGGCTTAGCGTCAAGCGTCACTACGTGGTCCTCACCGGCCTCCCCGAAAAACTCCCCGCCAACGCCACCTCGTTTGAGGTCACCTACCACGACCCCTGGGGCGGCAAGGCTCTCAAAGGCACCATCCAAATCGCCGATGCCAAGACCCATTCCCTCGCCACTCTTATCGCCAACTTCCCCGACTCCAAAATCGGCAGAAATCTCATCAAAGGAGGTGAGCCCACCGTCCTTTCATTCTCCTCGGCCCTCGGTCTCTTTTAGCAGACTTGTCGCCTTAATCGAATACCGGAGAAGACTCAAATCTTTTGGAGAACGTGGTAGCTGAACCAGCCATGATCTGAGGACGAGCATTGACTGCAGGCGAATAGTCGAAAGTTTCATGGTGCTTCCGGACTCGGGGCGAGTCAGGTCTTGGCGTCCAGCGCCTTGTTCGCTCCCTAGCGAGAACTTCTTTGCGGAGGCGATCGAGTTGCTAGTCCTTCTCTTCCCGGATCACGGCAATCTCGACGCTTGGGCCCCGATTGCCTTCCTTATACTCGAGATGGATGACGCGAATATTAACCCCGGGAACTTTGGCACTCTTGTATACGGCAAGGTTGACTGTGGCATTTGAAGTTCTCCCTTTGTTGGCCGCGAGAATCATCTCCTCTCGGTTGAGCTTTCGTACGCCCCATCCCGGTCCGAGGAACTTAATCAGGGTGGTGGAGAACTCCTTCGAGCTGAGAGCCGTCTTGAGTTGAAAGGTCTCATTGCCGTTGACCTTCTCGTTCTTCTCCAGATTCACACCGGGCATGCCTTTTGAGAAATCCGGAACGCTTGGCTCGGCAGCAGAGACTGGAAGGGCGAGCAGGGCGGCGCCAGCGATCAAGGCCTTAAGGATGTGTTTAGAAAGTTTCATGAATTCAATTATCGAGCGAACGCTTGAGTGCACTTACGCGCCGGTAGCCGTTATCTCAGTCTTGTTCTGCCTGAGTCTTACTGGGTGATTCAGCCTATTTCCCATCGCTTGCCCATTGTTTATACATTGCTGCATTTTTGCGAAATGTTTCGTGGCGAGGTGAATCACGCTTAATGAAGCTCAATTCATCTGCCATCTCCTGGGCATATACCTCCGGAGATTCAGAACCGGGATCTTTGCTTTCCTCAATCCACTGGCCCAGTTGCCCGCGTAGTTCGAGTAAGACCTTGGCGTGTTTGGGATTGTCGGCTAGATTGTTGAGTTGCCATGGGTCGTTTTTATAGTCGTAAAGCTCCTCACTGGGTCGCTCCGGGGCGAAAAGAATGCGCCGAGGCGGATCGCTGAGAGAGCCTTCCTGATTTAGTTCACGCAGACGTTTCACGATGATCTTGCTATCTTTGTACTGGCTGGGTTGAAGTAGCGGTCTGCGGGGGTAGAAGTTGCGGATGTAGAGATAATCCTCGTTTCTTACCGAACGAATCCTATCAACCGCTTCACCGCAACGGTCGCGCGCGGCGAAGACTGTCTCGCGCTGTGTATACTCCTTTGCGAGGATATTCCGTCCTTGCATGCCATCAGGGATACGAATTCCCGCCGCCGCAAGGGAGAGCGCCGCAATGTCAATATGCTCGACTAGATCCTTTCGCGACTTGCCCTTGGGGATACCCGGCCCACGCAGGATAAGCGGGATGTGGGTTCCTTCGTCATAGAGAAATTGCTTGCCGCGTGCATGACTAATGCCGTGATCTGTGAAAAATACGATGAGTGTAGTTTCGAGTATCCCCTCTTTTTTCAAGCGGTCAATAACAAGACCGACATGACGGTCGGTGATCCGCACACTGTCGAGGTAGGTCGACCAGTCTTTTAACAAGACGGGATCTCGAGGATAATGTGGAGGTAGTTCGATCGTGGCTGGATCGATAGCGCTACCCAGTTCTTTTTTGGCTCGCAGTGCTAATGCCTCATTGGCTTCAACGGATGCGCCCCTCAGCTTACCTCCGTGTAGCTGAACCTGCATAAAAAAAGGCTGCCCGTCTTTTCTCCCGGACCAGTCGTTACTGTCATACATTGTTTTATCCCAATCAAAATTGTAGTCGGTCTTTCCGGCACGCGCGCGTTGACTGGGATTACTCCGGAAATCGAGCTCAGCCAGGCCGCTTCCATTACAGGTCCAGTAGCCCGCTTCCTGAAAATACTGTGGGATCGGACGAACACCGCTGGGGAGTTGGATGCGATGTTTCCCCCGGCCACTCCGATGGTGGTGTGCACCAATAGTGGTCTGATACATCCCGGTAATGAGAGCAGAGCGAAAGGTCGAGCATACAGGTGACGTTGCATAGGCTCGTGTAAACATCACGCCCTCGGAAGCGAGGCGATCCACCTCTGGAGTGATGATTGCCTTTTCACCGTAACACGAAAAATTGGCGGACATGTCGTCAACAACAATCCAAAGCACATTGGGTTTTTCAACTGCGCCCAGGCTGGCAAAAGAGATAATCGTAAACAGCAGGAAAATACGGCAAGTCATCAGTGATGTGATTTTTGGGGGAACCGCCTGGATTCTGGCATCCGAAGGATTACCAGCAAAGTCTTGTTCTTTATTTTTTAAAAACTGGGAAGGATTCCTAGGCGGTAGAATTGTTTTGTGGCGCTCATGGGGGCGGTGAAAAAAAGTGGACTACCTGTCCCTGATAGGGGAGAGGTGGGGTTTTCAGTTGTCCAAGTTTTTAGATCCTCACTGGATTGAATGAGGTATTGAAAGCCATGGTAGCTGGAGAAGGTCAGGGATAGTTGATTGGTGCTGAGGTTTACGCTGAGGGTCGGCTGGTTGCTTTGTGCCTGTCCGGCGGGGTGGAGCTCGATGAGCTTGAGGTGCTCGAAGGCGAATTCCACACTGTGTTGAAAGATGGTTTTGCCGTCGACGACATCATTATTAAACTGGGCCCAGGGGCCGTGGCCTGCTCCGGCGATGGGGTAGAGTTGGTAGGGATGACTGATGCTGTCGAGATGGGCGACGAGGTTAGCTGTTTCGCTGTAGGCAACGGTGGGATCATCTGTGCCGTGGACGATGAAGATCGCAGGATCCCCGGCGTCTACAAGAGACTCGGCTCCATACATGGCGCCCCATAGATCGATGACGACTCCGACTTCCGCGTCCGGACCGATGGTGGCGGCTTCTTGCGAGGCGGTATAGAGGGAGGTGATGGCGCCGGCGGAACTCCCGCCAATCCCAATGCGCGTGGGATCGATGTGGTAGGTGGCGGCGTTCTGACGGAGCCAACGAATGGCTTTGGCGGCGTCTTGGGATGCGGCATTTATGGATCGAAAGAGGGCGCTGAGGTCGGAGGCGGGGCCAGCTTCATAGGTGGGGCGATCGACTACGAGCCGATATTGGATGGAAGCACAGACGTAGCCGCGCTTGGTAAAGGATTCACAGAGATTACGAATGGTGATCGCCCCCTTGTCCCCAGAGATGAATCCACCGCCATGAATAAAGACCATGGCGGGGCGCTTTTCGGGGAGGTCTGTTCCAGTGGGTTCGTAAATATCTAGACAGAGATCAATGGAGCCGTTGGCGGGGTTGCCGGTGGAACCAGTGCCATATTGGATGCCCTCGGTGCGTTGGCTGCCGTAGACCTCATCGACGAACATGATGCCGGTGTTAGCGATGCTGCCGGTGTTAGCGAAAAGGGGGACGAGAAATAAAAGGAAGTAGATTAAGAAGGTGAGGCAACAATATCCCATTTCCGTTATAAACCTTTATCCGGGGGAAAGTTGCACATTTTAGAGAAAACGTCGAAGTCATCCTACGCCTTGTTCTCCGTTGCGATTATTTCCAGTGCAGGCGCATCTAGGTAGGCGGCCTGGGCGCCGTCGATACGGAACGCTTGGGCAGCCCTGCCGGATGGTGGCGATGTGAGAGATCAGCTCAAAGAGCAAAAAGAGGGGTAGAAGAACGGTTGCGCCGATCTTCGGATTCGGTGCGATATTAACAGGAAGGATGGTCGCTATGGTGAGGACGACCTAAAGATCAGGGAGTGGCTCGATAGAAACCTCTTTGCTCAAGTTCGCGCTCGTGCTCGAAGAAAAATGCACCTGTATCTGGATCTGCGGTGGCACTACCTATACAATCCCAGTTTTTGAGATCGGCACTAAAGAAAATGCGATAAGGAAGAGCCGAGGTGCCGAGAAACTGAACATTATTAAAACCTACGCTTGGAAGATCATATTGTAAGTCTGCCGCTAGGGCGGAGGGAAGTAGACTTGTAACTTGCACTGAAGTGAATTGGTTAGGAAAAT
>NHEN01000185.1 GCA_002172625.1 Verrucomicrobiaceae bacterium TMED86
CGCACCAGCGTGCGGGGATCGGCGGGGGGAGAGAGTTCGAGTTCTTCCTGTTTGAGCTTTTCGGAAACGAGCTGGTCGATGGGATGACCGTTGGCGAGTTCGGTTTTGGGTTTCTCGACTTTGACGAAAGTCCAGTGCGGTTCGTATTCGGCGCCTTGTTCGATCCAGCGTTTGATCAGGGCCTTGTCGGCGTCGGAGAGCTGACGGAGTGAGTCGGGCGGCGGCATGACCTCATCGGGGTCATCCGAAATAATGCGCAGCCAGACCTCGGAGTCCAACGGGTCGCCTGGAACGATGGGCGCGATGCCGTGCTTGTCTTCGGTGAAAGCGCCCTCTGGCGTGTCGAGGCGAAGATCGGCCTCGCGGGTGTTGGCATCAAAGCCGTGGCAGACAAAGCAACGGTCCGAGAGAAGCGGGCGGATCTGGTCGTTGAAATCAATGCGCTCCTCGGCTCCTGATGACACGGGTAGGAGGGCGAAGAAGAGAGAGGCAAATTTTAGAGATCCGCGGGCCATTTCTGTAGACTATATTTAAGTGTAAACGCGCTTTGTCTAGTCTGGAAGCGCCCAAGGATGAATGATTGCGCATATTGAGGATCTACCGCGTCTGATTTGTTTGCGACGACCTTGGCGGCGGCCGGGAAGGAGATGCCGAAGGGACCGAAGCGGGAGGTCTTGAAGGAATTAGTGGGCGAACGGGAGGAGCTCGACGGGGAGATGGTGGAGGCGGAGTTCGACAGTAGGGTTTTTCTTGGACAGATCGCAGGGGCTTCGCAAGAGTGAGGGCATGAACGAGGACATTGAGAAGGTCTTGATTGCGGAGGAAGTGATCGAGCGGCGGTTGGATGTGATCGCGGAGCGGATTCGGTCGGACTTTGCGAAAGAGGATTCCTTGCAGGTGGTGGGAATTTTGAAGGGGGCTTTGGTGTTTATGGCGGACCTGTTGCGGCGGGTGCCCTTACGGCTGGAGATCGAGTGCTTGAATGTAGCCAGCTATCATGGGGGGACGGAGAGTTCGGGGCAGGTGGATTTTTTGGATGCGAAGCTTCCCGAGGTTAAGGGGCGGAGCGTTTTGGTGCTGGATGATATTTTAGATACCGGCCGGACCTTGGCGGCGGTGTCGGAGAAGCTCTATGAAATGGGAGCGAAGGATGTGAAGACCTGTGTCTTGTTGACGAAGGACAAGGAGCGGGCGGCGGAAGTGGAGGCGGACTATTCGGCCTTTGAGATTGGGGATGAATTTGTGGTGGGGTATGGATTGGATTACGACGGGAAGTATCGGAATCTGCCGTATGTAGGGGTGTTGAAAGAGTCGGTGATTGGGTGATTTTCTGTCTGCGCGTCTGCGTGAATCTTTGTTGGGCTGGAAGTCCGGGATTTGCTGACTTAGCTTGTTGGTATGAAATGTTCGATTTTTCGTGAGATTGATTCCTTGAAGCGGCTGGAAGGCGGAGTGGTGAATTTGAACTGCTCGGTGGTGCAGGGCCTGGATTTGCGGGAGGCGGGGATTGATTGGGAGGGGTTGGAGTGTGAGGGAGCAATCTTTCTGGGATGCCAGTTTCCGGAGGATCTTTCGATTTGTGATTTGCAGGGGAGGGGCGCCTTGGTTTTTCCCGAGTTCAAGGACCTGCCTTTTAATCCTTATCGGCCGGAGTTGTATACGAGGGAGGAATTGCTGGAGGGTTGGACCAAGGAGGAAGACCGGAGTGTGGATAAAGAGATCTATGATCACTTTGTGAAGCACGGGAAGAAGGATCCTGATATCGTGGAGGCTCTGGCGGAGCGATTGCACGACCATGCGATTGACGACGGGCTCACGGATTTGCTTGAAGGGCGGATTGAAAAGGATGGGAGGAAGCGCGTGGTCGCGGTGATGGGAGGACACGGGACGGGGCGTGATGACGAGTCGTTCAAAAAGGTGGCGCATTTGACGCGTCGACTGACGAAGGNCGGATACTTTATTGCGAGTGGCGGTGGTCCCGGAATGATGGAAGCGGCGAATCTGGGAGCTTATCTTGCGGATTTGAGTGAAGGGGAATTGGATGCGGTCTTGAGGGCGTTGGAAGTGTCGCCAAAGTATGACAGCGACGGGTATATCGAGGCTGCGCAAAAGGTGATTGATCGTTATCCCACCGGACATTCCAGTCTGGCGGTGCCGACCTGGTTCTACGGGCACGAGCCGACGAATATGTTTTCGACCTATGTTGCGAAGTATTTTTCCAATAGCATTCGTGAAGACGGTCTGCTCGCGATCGCGAGGCACGGAATCGTCTTTGCGCCGGGGAGTGGCGGAACGACGCAAGAGATATTCCAGGATGCGTGTCANAACCATTACGCGACCTTTGGGGAAATCAGCCCGATGGTTTTCCTGGGGACGAAGCGATACACCGAAGACACGATGCTCTGGGAGTGTCTCAAAAACCTNGCGGAGGGAAGGGATTATGAGAGGTATCTTCACCTGAGTGATGAGGTCGATGAGATCGTGGAATTTATCAAAGCGAATCCTCCCGTGGCGAGCAAGGGATAGCAAAACGGCGACCCCTTTCGGGATCGCCGTTCTTCACACTCACACACAATCAAATTTTAATTCGCGAGGATGTTGATTTTCTTCGGGGCGAGTTCCTCTCGCTTTTGAAGACCCAGAGTGAGCACCCCGTTTTGGTATTTCGCGGTGATCTTGTTGGTGTCCAAGTCTTCGTGAAGTTGCAGTTTCAGTTCGTAGCGTCGCGCTTCGTGGGAGCCGACTCCCCCGGGATTGCTTCGTTCACCGGTGATGGTGAGGAGTTGTCCCTCCGCGTTGACCACGAGCTTGTCTTTGGTCACTCCGGGAAGAGCGACGGTGAGATCGATTCCCGTATCGGTCTTGTGGGTTTTGAATGGAGGTCTGGAGGTCACGGTTGATTCGTTGGTAATGATTTCGTTCATGATTCTGGCTGGTTACTTAATTTTGATGGTTCGGACAGCGGGCACGCTTTCGGCCACTTTGTTGATCACGAGGTCGAGCACGCCGTCTTCGAGTTTGGCGGTGAGTTCGTCGGGGTTGGCGTCATCGGGAAGATCAAACACGCGATCAAAATCAGAGCGGAAGGCGTCTTCGCTNTCGGTTTTCGCACTGATCTTGAGCTGGCCGTCTTCGAGAGTGAGCTTGATNTCCTCTTTGGCGAAGCCGGGAAGATCGAGGCGGAGGCGATAGTGCTCGTCTGTCTCGTAGCGGTATGAATCAGGGACGCGGGAGACGGGGTTTGGCCCGAAGTTGCGGAAGGCCTGAGTGAAGAATTCGTCGAAATTTCCGAAGAGGCGGTTTGGGATACGGTTTGTCAGAGTCATTTTAGTTNATNGGTTTTTGGTTAACATCTGGTTTCTATGGCAGCTTGTGCGCCAAGTGGTGGGAAATCGGCTGTAATGCNGATAGATAATAGAGTTTTTGCGATTCGTGAGGATTAATCATAGTGAAAATTTGACACAAATTGACGCATGGTGAGACAAGGTGTCACACGATTTTGGCGCAGGTTAAATCGCGGTCTTTTCCTCGGCAAGGCGCGACTAGAATGGCGGCGGGGTGGCGAAGCTGAGGGCTTCACCCGTGGTGGGATGGGTGAAGGCGAGGTCGGCGGCGTGGAGTTTGAGTTCGCCGAAGCTGGTGCCGCTTCCGTAGAGGTTGTCGCCGACAATGGGAATGCCGAGGCCTTTGGGGTGGGCCGAGTGGACGCGGAGTTGATGGGTGCGTCCGGTAATGGGGTGGAAGGCGATGCGGGTGTGATTGTCTTCAATGCCGANCTTCTTCCACTCGGTGGTGCCGATCTTGCCGTGGACTTCGTCGTAGATTTGGTATGGGCGATTGTCGATATCGAGACGGAAAGGGAGGGTAATCGTTCCTTCGTCCTCGGCGAGGATTCCGTCGAGGAGAGCGAGATAGTTTTTTTCGACGGTGCGGTCCTGGAATTGGATCGAGAGATGGCGATGGGCCTCGGCGGTGAGACCGAGGACCATGAGGCCGGAAGTGTCCATGTCGAGACGGTGTGCGGCCGGGTGGGAAATACACTCCGGGATGAGTTGGCGAATACGGTGAACGACTGAGTCGATTTTTTCGGGGCCCCGTCCGGGGACCGAGAGAAGTCCGCTTTCTTTTTCAACGACAACGATGTCGGAATCCTGATGGACGATTTTCACGAATTGCGCGGAAGTCGAATGGTGATGTAGGAAGTCACGGCGAGCATGGCGGCGCTGACCCAGAGGCAGGCTGGCAGTCCACCGTAGTGGTAGGAGAGGCCGGAGGCGAGGGTGCCGAGGAGGCGGCCGCAGGCGTTGGCCATGTAGTAGAAGCCGACGTTGAGCGAGACTTGATCGTCGTCGGTGAAGGCGAGGATAAGGTAGGAATGGAGAGCGGAATTGATGGCGAAGACGATGCCGTAGATGAGAAGGCCGCCGAGGACGGCGTAGAGGACGAATTGATCGAGTTGAACCAGGAGGGCGATGGTGACGGCGATGAGGGTGAGGATGAGTCCCCAAACGAAGGCGGCTTTCGAGGCGTGGGCTGCTCCGCTTTTTTTGACGAATTTGGGCGCGCTGGCCTGAACGATGCCGTAGCCGATGACCCAGGTGGCCATAAAGGCTCCGACTTGGTTGAAGGACCATTCGAGCTGTGCTTTGAGGAAGACGGGGAGGCCGACGACGAACCAGACATCGCGGGCCGCGAAGAGGAAGAGGCGGGCGGCGGAGAGGCGGTTGATTTCGGGAGACTTAGAGAAGAGTTCGGTGAATTTGACCTTCTTCTTGCTTTTGCCTAGGTCGCCTTTGATCCCGAATTGTGCGAGGAGGAAGATGATGAAGAGAGCACCGGACATGACCCAGAGTGCTCCTTGAAATCCGAATGTTGTGAGGAGGAATCCTCCGAGGAAAAACCCGACTCCTTTCAGGGCATTTTTGGAGCCGGTGAGGATGGCGACCCATTTCATGAGGCCGCGTTCTTGTTGTTCGCTGGAGGCGGTTTTTGGAACGAGAACTTTGACCGCGCTCTTGGCGGACATTTTGGTGAGGTCTTTGGCGATGCCGGAGAGGGCCTGCGTCAACATGATGTAGGCGATGACCAACCAGGAGAGCCAGTCGAGGTTGACGAAGGCGAGGGCGGAGAGGGCGACGACTTGTAAAAGAAGTCCGCCGGTGAGAGTGCGCTTGAGGCCGGTTCGGGAGGCCCACCATCCGCCGAGGAGGTTGGTGAGGATGCCGCAAAATTCGTAGAGGAGGAAAAGGAAGGCGAGTCTGACCGGGTCCATGCCTTGCCCGTGGAAATAAAGGAGCACAAGCATACGCAGCGCGCCGTCCGTCAGGGTGAATCCCCAATAGGCGGCGGTGACGATGGCGTAGGCCTTTTGATTCATTTGGGGTGTATTGGCGCGATGGGGTGTGGCGTGCTGGCTTTTTGCGGTTGGCTTTGAGCGATTAGCTTTCTTCGTGGGGGGGGATCGGGCTAAAAGAAAATAGTCGATGATCTTGCTACTTAAGAAAGCTGGCGACCTTTCGGGTTAACTCGGCCATACGGACCGAGTAGCCCCATTCGTTATCGTACCAGACGAGGAGTTTAAGTTGGGTGCCGTTGACGACCATGGTGCTTTTGGCGTCGATGATGCCGGAACGGGGGTCGTTGGTGTAGTCGGCGGAGACGAGGGGTTTTTCTTCATAGCCGAGGATTCCTTTCAAGGTGCCTTCAGCGGCTGCTTTGAGGGCGGCGTTGACTTCGTCGACGGTGACTTCTTTCTCGAGTTCGAGGACGAGATCAGTGAGAGAGGCGTTGAGGAGGGGGACCCGGACGGCGACGCCATTGAGGCGGCCTTTGAGTTCGGGGAAGATCATGGTGACGGCGGTGGCCGATCCGGTGGTGGTGGGGATGAGTGAATTGACGGCCGAGCGGGCGCGGCGGAGATCTTTGTGCGGAGCGTCGACGATGGTCTGGGTGTTGGTGAGGTCATGCAGGGTGGTGAGCATACCGTGTTTGAGGCCGAAGGTTTCGTGGATTACTTTGATGACTGGCGCGATGCAGTTGGTGGTGCAGGAGGCGTTGGTGATGATGTGATCGGTGGCGGGGTTGTAGAGTTCGTCGTTGCAGCCCATGACGATGTTGAGGACGCCTTCTTTGACGGGAGCAGCGACGATGACTTTTTTGACGCCGGCGTCGAGGTAGGTTTGCAGGCTTTCGGTGTCGCGGAAGGCTCCGGAGCATTCGAGGACGATGTCGATGCCAGACCAGTCGACTTTGGACGGATGGTCCTCGGAGGTGTAGGCGAGGGATTGTCCGTCGATGAAGACGCTGTCGTCGGTGCGGGAAATGTCGCGATCCCAGCGGCCGTGGACGGTGTCGAATTCGAGGAGGTGGGCGGCGGTTTCGGCGTTGGCCTTGGAGTCGTTGAGGCGGACGAATTCGAGCTCGGGATTGTCAAAGGCGGCGCGGAGGACGAGGCGACCGATGCGGCCAAATCCATTGATAGCGATTTTCATGGGCGATTTATGATTGCAGGAGTGAGAGAGGGAAAGCGGAGAAGTGTGAAGTTTTTTTTGAGCAAATGTCAAATTAGGGAGTCTCAGGATACGATTGGGACAATCTCAATATGATCGATCAGACGAACCGGGCCGTAAAAACACGCCGTTGCCAGAGTGGCGGGGGCGGTGAGCTTGGCGATGGGTTGCAGGGTCGCGGAGTCGACGAACTCGAGGTAATCGATGCTGAAATCAGCCGGAGCGTCTTTGAGAAGGTGGGATTTTACCGCGGCGAGATAGATGTCGGGGGATTGCTCGCCGGTTTGGACGAGGTCTCGGGCGGCGGCGAGGGCGCGTTGGATGCGCGGGGCGTCGGCGTGGTGGTCGGGAATGAGTTTGCGATTGCGGGAGGAGAGGGCGAGGCCGTCGTCTTGGCGGATGGTCGGATGACCAACAATTTCGACTGGTACATCGAGATCGCGGACCATGCGATTGATGAGGGCGAGTTGCTGGAAGTCTTTTTTGCCGAAAATAGCGCAGTCGGGCTGGAGGATGTTGAACAATTTCAGAACCACGGTGAGGACGCCATCGAAATGCCCGGGGCGGGTGGCACCGCAGAGGTGTTTGGTGAGGAGGGATTCCGTGACGAGGACGGAGCGGTCGGGGAGGTAGAGTTCGCCGGCATTGGGGATAAAGGCGAGATCGACACCTTCGGCTTCGCAGGCGGCGAGGTCGTTTTCAAGAGTTTTGGGGTAATTAAGGAGGTCCTCGGGGCGGTCGAACTGGATTGGATTGACGAAAATCGAGATCGCGACCGTGCCCCGGGGGCCGACTTTTTCACGCGCCGCACGGAGCAGGGCGAGGTGTCCCTCGTGGAGCGCTCCCATTGTAGGGACGAGGGCGAGGGGACGCGGAGCGGTCGAAAGCGCTTCTCGAACCGAGGAAACATCGTGGTAGCGGCGGATCATCGCGGACAGTCATGCGCCCTCGGGCTATTTTTTTCAAGCTTGGTCCTTGCCAAGTGGGGTGAAGAGCCCATCTCTTGTTCTTCAGTTTTTTACCGATACGAAATTCAATCGCGTGATTGACTCCTGAAATTCTCAAAACCATAGTCATCCAACACCCCGAACGAACATACTTTATGAAAATCCGTTTCTTTGCCCTTCTTGCCGGTTTTTTGATGCTCCAGAGCGGAGCCAATGCCCAGCGTCTTAAAATTGCCACTGTCGACATGGAGCGGCTCTTTAATGAGTATCACAAGACCACTTCGGTCCAGCGTGACATCAACATCGAGCGCGCCCGCATTCAGAAAGATAATAACCTCCGTCTTAAGGATATCCGCGATATCGTCGATTCTCTGCAGGAGATCCGCGAGCAGTTGAAAGACAAGGAGCTCGGTGACAAAAAAAGGCAGGATTTACGTCAGGACGCCAGTGACTTGAGCCAGGACGGTATTCACAAGGAGCGTGAGCGTTCCGAATTTTTGGAGCGCCGTAATCGCACTCTGAGTGAGAAGATGACCAAGCAGATGCGTGCTATTCTCGTGACAATCCAGCGCGCCGTCAGCGAACGAGCCAAAGCCGGTAACTACGATTACATTTTCGATCAGTCGGGAAACAGCAATCAGGGAATTCCCTTTGTGTTGCATGCCCGTGATACCACGGATCTGACTGATTCTCTTTTGGAGGAGCTTAATCAAGATGCTCCGGAAGATTCCAAGGAGGGCGAATAATCCTTTTTTCAAGTGTCCCTCAGTTGGAAACAGCTCCACGAACTCGTTGGTGTTCCTTGTGAAGATCAGCGGGTCGTTTCATTTTTGGGGATCTCTTCCCTGGATGAAGCGGGTCCGGATGACATCAGTTTTCTCGGAAATCCCCGTTATCAAGCGCAACTGCCCGACACTCGGGCTGGAGCGGTGCTTGTTGCCGAAGGGGAGTGGGAGGTGCCAGACGGCTGCGCCTTGATTAAGGTGGAAAATCCTTCGGCCGCTTTCAGTAAGATCATCGATCATTTCCAGACGGCGGCGCGGCACTTTGTTCCCGGAATTTCTTCGGGTGCTCATGTTGCCGACGATGTGGAGATCGATCCGGCCACGGTGATGATTAGCGCAGGGGCGGTGATTGAGAGTGGGGCCAAAGTCGGCAAGGGCACTGTCATTGGAGCGGGTTGCGTGGTGGGACGAAAGTCCGTGATTGGAGAAGATTGCCTGCTCCACCCCAATGCGACCGTGCGGGAAGAGTGCATTCTCGGGAATCGCGTTACGCTGCAACCTGGCGTCGTGGTCGGCTCAGATGGGTATGGTTTCGAGCTCGTGGAGGGGCGCCATCAGAAAGTTCCTCAGGTTGGCATTGTCGAACTCGAGGATGATGTAGAAGTCGGGGCTAACAGCTGCATTGATCGGGCGAGGTTTGGGCGCACCTTGATTGGGGAGGGGACCAAAATTGATAATCTCGTGCAAATCGCCCACAACGTAAAAATTGGCAAGCACACCTTGATTGTGGCCCAGAGCGGAATTGCCGGGAGCACCAAAATAGGAAATTATGTTACCGTGGCAGCCCAGGCGGGAGTGGTTGGGCATATCGAAATCGGCGACCAGGTGGTTCTGGCGACCCGAACAGCAGCGATGAAGAGTCTCAGAAAGCCCGGTGTCTACATGGGCTCGCCAGCGAGACCAATGGCTGACGAGCAAAAAAAGATGGCCGCGATGCCCCGCGTTCCCAAACTTCTCGCCGAAGTGCGTGAGCTAAAAAAGAAGCTGGATGAACTCAGTGGAGAATGAGACCTTCCGTCAGGCCGACCAACTGATTCAATTTTTCACCTACTGATCATGAAACGATACCAATTTTCGACCCGACTGACGGCGCTGGCCGCCTTCGCCGCCTTGCTTTTATTGCCCTTGACCGCGAGTGCTGATCCCAAGATGAAGCTGGGCACGGTCAACATGGCGAAGTTGCTGACGGAGTATCATTTGACCAAAGCGGCCATGGCTGAAGAGGATATCGAGCGGGAGGAAATTAAAAAGGACGATCAGGAGCGAATCGTGGCGATCAAAGCCATGAATGATGAGATGAAGCTGTTGGATGCCGAGCTTCGTGATCCATCACTGGCGGAAGCCAAGCGGAGGGCCAGCTTGGAAAAATTGAAGCTTTACGATGCCAAAATTAAGGCTTTGGGCAAAGAGCGGAATGACTTCCTTAAGCGTCGAGGGAACGCCTTAAATCAGAAAATGGCGAGTATTATGAACGAAATCCGGATCGAAGTGGTCAATAGCGTAGCTGCACATGCCAAGGGTTCGACCGATGTGGACTATGTTGTCGATAGCTCCGGCTTGACTACGGCCCAGGTCCCGTTCTTACTTTTTGCTCGTGAAAAGGTAGATCTTACCGATGATTTGCTAAAGATCCTCAACAAAGAGTCTCCGGCGGAAACGGCCGAAGAAAAGAAAACAAACTAATATTCAACCCACCCACTTGTGATGAAATTTTTCCAGCCAATTGCTGCTCTTCTGGGCGCCGCTATGATTTGCTCCACTGCACTCGCCCAGGAAGCTGAGGGGAAGCCCGATAAGATTGCTTCGGTGAATATGCAGAGGCTTGTGAGTAGTTTTTACAAGACCAAGCTGACTCGTGATTCCTTCAAGCAATACGAAGATCGCCTCAAGGATGCCGATAAGAAGAAAGTCGAGGAGATCACTGCTCTCAACGAGGAAGCCCAGGCTCTGCGCAAAAGCGGGGAAGGAAGCTCTGTCAATGCCGAGAAGCGCAGCCAGATTTTCCGTGAGGCATCCATTAAGAAGCAGCAGGCGGACAACTTGCAAAAGGGCCGGGTAGCCTGGGCCAGACAGAAGCAAGCGGCTTTCAATGACAAAATCAACACGGAGCTCGCCAAGCATCGCAAGGAGATCATCGCGATCATTCAGGAAGTCGCGAAGGCCGAGGGATATGACTTTGTGTTTAACCGCTCGGGAGCGAGTGGGGCCGGAATTCCGATTCTCTCCTACTCTAAGGACGCCACCGATATCACCGGAAATCTTTTGGAGCGGATTAACAAGGATGCTCCCGAGGAAAAAGAGGAGGAATAAGCTAAATATTACTTTCCAGTTGAAACCATCAGGTTCTGGTCTTTAGGTAGACGGGTGAAACTGATGGTTTTTTTCTGTCTGTGTGTCGGGGTGGCGCATGCTTTGCCCAATTCAATTCTCGGAGTTCTGGGCGTAAGCAATAGCCCGCTTGATGACGAGGACCTGACTGAAGAGTTTCTCGCGGGGGCAGGGTGGAGTGACGATGGCGGGCTTCCCGGTCGTTGGGTTCCCGGTGTGGCCACGGATTATTTGGAAGAGGGCTATCTGATGGCCCGGCCAAAAATATTTGGGGTGGAGACCATTTTGGTAAAAGCAACCCGCCGGGGAGAGGAGCTGGAGGAACTCCAGGTGACTTTCGCTGATGCCGGTTCATTTTTTGGTTACTATCAACAGGAAAAAGTCCCAAAGAATCTCAGTCGTAAAGAGGCCATCGCAGAGATGCGACGTCTGATGACGATTCGGCAGACGGAATTCAAAGAGCTTTATCAAGACCGGCTGGAGAAGCTGGAGAAGGAATTAAAAAAGAGATCGGGAAAAGCGCGCGGTGCTCAACGGGGTCGCACTCGTGCGTTGCGGGCTGAGATGACGGAGTTTCAAATAGATGACCGGACGGTGAGATTGCTCTCGGCACCGGATCGTTTGTTGAGGTTGTCGATTCGCAAGAAAGGAAAGATCCCGGGATCGTGGTTGGATCAATCGGCGGAGAAAGTTTCCACAAGCGAGCGTCTGAGAGGCTTGGCCCAAAAAGCCCAGCGGAGTGAAAACGGCGATGTCATTCTCAATGAAGTGCCCATTGTTCCGCAGGGTTACCGGCCTTATTGCGGGTTGAATACCCTCACCATGGTGGCGCGGTATTTGGGGCTCAACCTCGACGAAGACTGGCTCGCGGTTGCGGGAAAATTTCAGAATACCGGCTCGGCTGCTGGGTCGGATATGATGGGGATTTACAAAGCGGTGGCCAAGGAGGCTGGATTCTCGATGGACCGGTCACGCGACTACAGCCACGCCACGGTGCGGCGTTCTCTGCAAGCCGGAATGCCGGTGATCGTGTGGCGACGTTGGGGGCAGGATCGGGATCGTCTGCATACGCGAATCTCGCGCGACGTAGAGGACGGTGGGGAATCCAAATTTCCACCGCTGGATTTTAAAACCCTGCCAAATGCCGAATCGCCATTGCATGCCTCGGTTGTGGTGGGCTTCAATGATGGGCGAAAGGAAGTGCTCTTTCTAGAAAGCTGGGCTGGTCAGACCAAGCCGCGTCGTATGCTCGTCGCCGAGCTCGACGCCACGGCATACTATACCTTTTCCTTCCGACCATGAAACGGGCTACCGTGCTCGCTCATGAACAACTGGTTTCCGTTCTTCGAGCAGGGGACCTGGCGGTTGATGCGACTTTGGGGAATGGCCACGATGCTCTTTTTCTGGCCGGATTAGTTGGAGAAGAAGGGCGGGTGATTGGATTTGATATTCAGGATCAAGCCATCGAATCGTCACAGAGGCGACTGACTGAAGCCGGAATGATGGAGCGTTGTGAGTTGGTGGAAGCGAGTCATGCCCGGATGAAGGACTTTGTTCCGGCAGAGGTCTCCGCGGTGACCTTTAATCTTGGCTATTTGCCAGGAGCGGATCAGGGAGTGATTACCAGATCGCGATCCACGCTGGAGGCCCTGAATGTTTCCCTGGAATTGTTGCGATCAGGGGGACTTATCACCTGCGTGTGTTATCCCGGTCATCCGGGGGGGGTGGAGGAAGCCGAGGAGGTATTGGCCTGGGCTGTGCGCCTGCCTGATCATTTCCGCGTGGAATTTCACAACGAAAAAGGCCGCCACGAGGGGCGACCTTTTTTAGTAAGTGTTTGGCGTTTGCCGGTGACCTAGAGATCGAAGAGCTCGCCTTCGTTGAAGAAACGCTTGAGCTCGGCTTCAGCGGCTTCGGGGCCATCGGAAGCGTGGCAGATGTTACGCATCTTGGAGTCGCCGGTCTTGTCGCCGTAATCACCACGGAGTGTTCCCGGAGCGGCTTCGGTTGAATCGGTCGGTCCGAGAAGGTCACGGACGCGGCTGATGATATTGTCTCCGGAGAGTGCGAGAGCGACGACGGGAGTTTCCTGCATAAAGCCACGCACAGAAGGGAAGAAAGGCATCTCTGCGATGTGCGAGTAGTGTTCGGCGAGAAGTTCGTCGGAAAGGGACATCATCTTAATGCCACGGATAGTGAAGCCTTCGGCTTGATAGCGGGCGAGGACGGCACCAACGAGGTTCTTCTGAACGGCGTCGGGCTTAAAGAGGATCAATGTAGTTTCGGTAGCCATGATTTCGGGAGGGAACTAAGCCGACCACCGCGGAAGTGTCAACTGCGGGCTTAGAGCCCGAGGGTAATCTCGAGCATCTGATCCCGGACTTCGACTTTCTTAAGAAGCCATCGCGCGGCTTTGTTGGTGAGGTCTTTGGGCTTGAGTTCATAGACAACAACATCTTCAAGGAAGTTCTTGGCCAGCACCGTCATGAGGAGTTTCAGTGGATCTTCGAATTTCTTCGGAATTTCGGTGCCGGTGAGTCCTTCCACCTCGACGTCTGTCAGACGGAGGGTTTTGTCGGAGGTTTCGTAGCGAATACTTCCGCTGAAAACGGTGGAGGCCTCGTATTTGTTAGAAAAGGGAATGTCGATACGGGCGAACAGGGAGAGGCGGACCCGGTTGCTCCCCTCGGTAAACTCCACCTTGGGCTCTTCGATGAGAACGGGAATGATCTCGAGGATCTTTTCTGTTTTAGGGAACTTTTTGCTCAAGCGCCCCCGAATGTCCTCCTCGCTGAAGAAGAGAGTCAGTCCATCGGAACCAAATCTTCCGTATTTCATGAAGACACAGCCGAAAATGATTGCGAGCAGCGCCAGAAGACCAAGGATGAGGAGGATGCCTTTTTTCACCATGGAAAGAGTGCGGGAAGCCGCCAAAATCGCAATTTTTAAGAAAAGTGCTCTTTTGAACACTTTTTTCTTGATTGAACACTGTTCATGAGAATAAGTTCCACGCAGTTACCTACACCAAACATTGTCATGAGTACCACTACCGTTAAAACTGCCGCCATGTCCGAGAAGAAAGCCAAAGCGGCTACCACTACCACCTCCGCCGCCGAAGATAAGTTGGCCGTGGCCCGTAAGAAGAACCTCGATCTTGCCATTACCCAGATTCAAAAAGACTTCGGCGATGCCGCCATCATGCGCCTGGGCGACGACACCAGTATGGATGTCGAAGCGATCCCAACCGGAAACCTCCTGATTGACCGCGCTCTCGGAGTCGGCGGCTTCCCCCGGGGACGGATTGTCGAGATCTTCGGACCGGAATCCTCTGGTAAAACCACGCTCACCCTCACCGCGATTGCCCAAGCCCAGAAGAGCGGGGGACTCGCGGCCTTCATCGATGTCGAGCACGCTCTCGATCCTTCATACGCCCGTCGGTTGGGCGTGAATCTCGACGATCTTCTCGTCTCACAGCCCTCTTCCGGTGAAGAAGCCCTTCAGATCGTGGAAACTCTCGTTCGCTCGAACGCCATCGACGTCGTTGTGCTCGATTCCGTGGCTGCCCTTGTTACCAAGCAGGAACTTGCCGGCGAAATCGGCGATTCCACCGTCGGCGTGCAGGCCCGCCTCATGAGCGCCGCGATGCGGAAGCTCACCGGCCTCATTTCCCGTGCCCGCACCACCTGCATCTTTACCAACCAGATCCGTGAAAAGATTGGCGTCATGTTCGGCAGCCCCGAAACCACTCCCGGTGGCCGCGCCTTGAAATTCTTCTCCTCTGTTCGTGTTGATATTCGCCGCATTGGCCAGATCAAGGCAACGGATGGAACGGTTCAGGGTAACCGCACCAAGATTAAGGTCGTGAAGAACAAAGTCGCTCCTCCTTTCCGCGATGCTGAGTTCGACATCATGTATAACGAAGGAATATCCAATGTCGGATCACTCCTCGATCTCGCCTTGGAATTCGACATCGTGCAAAAGCGCGGCAGTTGGTTCAGCTACGATGGTGCCCAACTCGCGCAAGGCCGTGATGGAGCAAAAGTCGCTCTGAAAGCTGATGAGTCGCTCTACGCCGAACTCGAAGAGAAGGTCCAGGAGAAGCTTTCCGAAAAATAATCGCGTTCTTTAACAGCCTGGATAGAAATTGTGCTTTAAAACGCCGCTCCGAATGGGGCGGTGTTTCGCGTTTAGGCAAAGAGCTTGGATTCAACCTTGCCAAATACGTCGGTAAGGCGGAAGTCGCGGCCGGCATAGTTGTAGGTGAGGCGTTCGTGGTCGAGGCCGAGAAGGTGGAGCATGGTGGCGTGAAGGTCGTGCATGTGCAGGCGGCCGCTGACCGCTTCGTGGCCAATCTCGTCGGTTGCTCCGTGGGCGTAGCCGGGCTTGGTTCCGCCACCAGCGAGCCAAGTGGTAAAGCCGCGCGGGTTGTGGTCCCGTCCGTCTTTTCCCTGGGAGAATGGCGTGCGGCCAAATTCGCCGCCCCACCAGACGATGGTGTCTTCCAGCAACCCGCGTTGTTTGAGGTCCTGGAGGAGAGCCGCGACCGGTTGATCGGTAGCCTCGGCATGGACTTTGTGCTTGGGCATGTTGGAATGTTGGTCCCACTTGGGATTCACCGACTCATCAGCGTAGTTTACCTGGATGAATCGCACGCCGCTTTCGGCAAGTCTGCGCGCCATGAGGCATTGCCGACCGTAGGTGTCGGTGGATTTTTCTCCGATGCCATACATCTTCTGAATCGATTTGGATTCGTCGGAGAGATCGAGAATGTCGGGAGCATTCATCTGCATGCGAAAAGCGAGATCAAATGATTCGATGGCAGCATCGAGATTGCGATCGGATTTTATGCCGGCTTGCTGGCGGTTGAGTTCCTGCAGGAAATTGAACTGACGACTTTGGACGTCGTGGGGGAGGTGGGTGTTGTTTAGGTTGCGAATGGTGGCTTTTGAAGCCGGGAGCCCGGCCCGTCCAACCGAGGTGCCTTGATGGATCGCGGGGAGGAAGGCGTTCGAGTAATTTCGCGGTCCGCCTTTGCTGGAGGATGGCATAATGGTGACGAAGCCGGGCAGGTTTTCGTTTTCCGTTCCCAGCCCGTAAGTCACCCAGCTGCCCATCGAGGGGCGGACAAGGTTGGTCGCTCCGGTGTGCAGGAAGAGTGTCGACGGTCCGTGGGCGACGCCTTCGGTATGCATCGAGTGAATGAAGCAAAGGTCGTCGACGTGCTTGCCGATGTGGGGGAAGAGTTCGCTGACCCACTGGCCGGATTCGCCGTATTGTTTGAAATCCCAGAGTGGCTTGAGGAGTTTACGCTCGCTCTTTTTTCCGAAGGTGGTTTTACGGACGCCGACAAAGTCGAAGCCCTTGCCGTCACTTTTGATGAGATCCGGTTTGTAGTCGAAGCTGTCGACATGGCTGGGACCGCCTGACATGAACAGGAAGATGATGCGCTTGGCGCGGGCGGGGAAAAGCGGGGGCTGAGGAGCGAGGGGGTTGGAGGTGCCCTGCGCGGTGCCGGAGAGCATGGCATTGAGCGCCAGTGAACCGAAACCACATCCGGTGGTTTTGAGAAACTGGCGTCTATCCGGGCACATCATGGATTGGAGCGGAGTCTAATCTAAAAATCGAAAATCAACACACGAAAAAAGCGTCTGGCAAAGTTGGGTCCAGGCTTCTTCTTGCTGATCCGGCGGGAATTGGGAAAGAAAATCGGAAGTGGTGGCTTGTTCGGAAGTCGAAGGCCGACGTCCCAAGAGGATTAAATAAGCGTCCTCAATCTTCGCGCCTTTGCCGATGAGTTGCTTGGCGGTGAGGATTGACTGCTCCCGAATGAAGGGGCTGTTCATGAGGAAGAGCGACTGCGTGGGGATATTCGAGGTGGTTCGTTTTCCAACGACGAGGTTCGGGTTGGGCGCGTCAAAGACCTCGAAAAGATCAATCATGGAATTGCGAAACCAAGGAGTGTAAATGCTCTTGCGGCTGGTGTTGAACTTGTAGTTGAGATCGTATTTCCCTGCTTTTTTGATGGTGGGGCCGCTGCGGTTGGGGTCGAGTTTTCCGCTCACGAGGAGTGCGGTGTCGCGGATGCATTCTGCTTCGAGACGTTTACGATTGGCGCGGGCCAGAAGACGGTTTTCGGGGTCTTGGTCGGACTGAGACAGCGAGGAAAGTTGGTAGGTGCGGCTGAGGGCGATCTCGCGGATGATCGTTTTGACCGACCAGTTGCTGTCGGTGAAGTTGAGAGCAAGATAGTCGAGTAGTTCGGGGTGGCTGGGGAGTTCGCCGGTTTCGCCGAAGTTGTCGGGCGTACGGACGAGTCCTTCTCCGAGGAGGTGCTTCCAAATGCGATTGACCATCACGCGGGAAGTCAGCGGGTTGTTGCCGTCGGCGACCCAATGGGCCAGCTCCAAACGGCCTGAGCTTTTGGCGGGGATCTTGAGTGCGGCTCTCGGGTCAGTGGCCACGGAAATAAATCCGCGCGGAATTTTCGGCCCTTTGTTTCGCACGAGGCCCCGGATGTGGACGTGACCGTCGGCCGGGTTTTTCGATTCGCGCGGAGCCATTGTCATCGGCTCGAGCTTCTTGATTTTGGAATCCAGATCCTTGTGTTGTTTTTCGAGGGCTTTGATTTCGGCGTTGATGGCTGCCCGGTCGATCTTTGGCTTCTCGACCTTCTTGCCGGTATCGGGCCCAACGAATCCGACGGCATCGACGATGACATGAGAAGTGGTTCCTTTGTTGGAAATAACAATGCGGGCCGGTTGATCTTTGCTGAATGAAAAAGAGCCGACGCTGGCGAACGATTCGTGATGGGTTGGAGGCTTGGTTTGGTCGAGAAGGATTGTGGTTTCCCCTTCGGCGTGGAAAATCGTCACAGGAGCTTTCTTCGATCGTCCGGAGCCTGAGGAGTATGAGATGAGAACTTCGTAGTCACGGGACTCGGGAAGAGCGGCGGTGAATTCGGCGGCTTTTTCGCCTTTACCCTGATTGTTATCGTGGAGGTAGTTTTCACCAACCCAGTTTGCAGTGTGGGTTGAAGGTTTCCAGATGCCGGTCAGTTTTGCTTTGTCGGAATCAATGGTGATTTCAGGAAGGGTGGTGGATGAGTTTCCGGGAGACTTCTTCTTTAGCTGGGTAATTTGTTTTTGAAGGGAAGCGAGTTCCGCACGGTGCTTTTTGAGCTCAGGTAGATTGGATGTTTCGAGTTTAACCGTAGCGACGGAGCTTACTCCGCTGGCTGCGCTGCCTTCGCCCATCGATTCGGTGCTCTGGAAAATTCCGGCGAGGGCGTAGTAGTCGGTAGTGGGGATGGGATCGAATTTGTGATCATGGCACCGGGCGCAGCCGAGGGTCATGCCCAGGAAGGTCCGGCCCATGGTGTCGATTTGTTCATCGACGAATTCCATGCGAAGGCGTTCCTGATCCTGAAGTTCGTAATTCATGGCGCCGAGGACGAGGTATCCGCTGCCGACCAATTGCTCGTTGCGTCGTTCGGGCGATTCGTGGGGGAGGAGGTCTCCGGCGAGATGTTCGCGGACGAGTTGGTCGAAGGGTTTGTCTTCGTTGAAGGATTTGATGATGTAGTCCCGGAAGCGCCAGGCGTGAGGGAAGATCATGCTGCGTCCGCCGCCGCTGGACTCGGCAAAGCGGGCCACGTCGAGCCAATGCCGTCCCCATCGTTCGCCAAAGTCGGGACGGGCGAGGAGGTCATCGACGACCTTTTCGAACGCCTTCGGTGATTGGTCGGCGAGGAAGTTTTTTAATTCTTCGGGCGATGGGGGAAGTCCGATGAGATCGTAGTAAATCCGGCGTAGCAAGGTCTGGCGCTTCGCGTCCTTGGTCGGAGTGAGTTTTTCGGATTCCAGGCGGGCGAGGACAAAGCGATCGATGTCGTTTCGGGGCCAGGTGGCGTCTTCGACCTTGGGCGTTGGATGAGCGACCGGTGGTTTGAAGGCCCAGAATTGACGCCCTTTTTCGAGGTCGATTTTAGATCGCGATTTTTTGACAACTCCGTCGCGGGGATCCGGAGCACCCATCGTGATCCAGGTGCGAAGTTTTTCGATCTTATCGTCGGAGAGCTTTTCATCCGGCGGCATCTGGAGGTCGCTGTTTAGATGGGAGGTGACTTCGATGATGAGCGACTCGTCGGGTTTTCCCGGGATGAGAGCCGGGCCGGAGTCACCGCCGGTTTCCCAACCGGCCCGCGAGTCAAGGTAGAGATTGGCTTTGAGCTTCTTGGCACCTTCGGAATGGCATTCGTAACAATGCTTCGCAAAAAGAGGACGAATATGGGTTTCGAAATAGTTGATGCCTTCGTCGGCGCCCGCCGGGAGCACCAGAGAGGTGGCAAAGAGAGTCTTTGCGGCCTTTCTGAAGCTGTTTGCGAGCGGAGGCATGGTTGGATCAGGCGATCAACTCGGTCATCTCGCCGGTACTGTCTACAAAGTTCTTCGTGGGCATGCCGAGGCGGTTCATCATTGTGACGAAGAGGTTCGAGAGTGGGACGTCGGAGCCGAAGCGGTGGTAGCCGCCGTGCTTGAGTCCGAGGTCGTTACCACCCGCGACGACGAGCGGGTAGTTGGTATTGTTGTGCGTGTTGCTGTTGCTGCTGCCGTAAAGGACCATCGTGTGGTCGAGGAGCGTGCCGTCTTGTTCCGGGGTGTCCTGCAGGCGCTGGAGGAAGTAGGAAAGTTGCTGGGCGCGGAAGCGGTCCCATTTTCCGAGAGCTTCGGCGCCGCCGGGTTTGTTCCATCCGTGGGCGAGGCTGTGTTGGTTTTTGCCGAAGCCGAGGAGGGAAGGGAATTTCGTGGCGATGGACGTCGCACCGTTCATGTTTCCCATTTGATAGGTTAGGAAACGGGTCGAGTCGGTTTGGATCGCGAGATACATCAGGTCGAGCATCGTCTTGATGAGTTCGCCCGGGGTTTTGTCATCGGCATCGAGATGCAGGCCGGCCGCGTTGACTTGAGGCTTGGGAACGTCGAGCCACCTCTCTGAACGTTCGACACGTTGTTCAATTTGACGGACCGACTGGAGATACTCGTCGAACTTATCCTGGTCCTGCTTGCCGAGCTTGCGCCGGACTGACTTGGAATGATCGAGGACGAGATCGAGCATGTTTTTGGAGTTCTGCAATTCCTGTCGTTGATCCTGAAGGGAGCGATCTTCTTTTCCGAAGAGGCGATTGAAGACCACGCGCGGGTTGTGAAGAGCAGGCACGGGTTGTCCGCTGCGGCTGAAGGAGAGAGTGCTGGAGCGGGTGGCCTCGCCGACGCCTCCGTCGACAGAAAGACTGAGCGAGCGGAAGCGGGTGTCATCGCCGAGCTGGGCCGCCATGAGTTGGTCGATGGACGCCGAGTTTTTCAATTGGCCGCCTTTGAGTTCGGCGGCGGTGAGGAAAATGTCGGCGGAGTCGTGGCCGCCAATCTTGCGTCCGTGGGGGTGGGAAAGTCCGCCGAGGATGGAGAGATGCTCGCGGAGTGGTTCGAGGCACTTTAGGCTTTCGTTGAACTTGTAGTCGCGGCCGACGGCATCGGGAAACCATTGCCACTTTGCGGAGGCGTCCTTCTTTTTGGGAAGGCTCACGCCGTAGGGGAAGTAGATCGAGCAGAAGCGTTTTGGGCGCGGGAGGGTTTTCGCGCTTGCCCCCATGCATTCTAGGAAGGGCAGGGCGAGAGTTGCGCCGGCTCCGCGAAGGAAGGTGCGCCGATGGAAATGCCAGGGTTTGCGACTCATGATCTATTTAGTTTGGAAGGTTTTGCTCGCCACGACGAGCTGAATGAGTGGTTTTATGCGAAAATTGTTTGCGATGAATTTCCCGGTCAAGTCCTCGACGGCCTTCTCATCAGTGATTTCGAGGCGTCGCCCGAGGGCGTAGGTCAGGAGCTTGGAGGTGAAGGCTCTCGCAAACTGATCCTTCCTGTTTTCAAGGAGGTAGCTTTTCAAATCAGCGATGTTTCCAATCGCGTGCCCGTCGGGGAGGGTGGTTTCTGTTTCGACGGGGAGCTTGTTCATTCCTTTGCCCTTGGTTTTCTTTCGGAGGATCTTGTCGCGCCACAAGCCGTCGCCGCCGTAGCTCTCCATGGGAATACCCCAAGGATCGATGCCGCGATGGCAGTCCTTGCACGAGGCTTCCTCGCGATGTGCGGCGAGTTGATCGCGCACCGAGAGATTGGCGAAATCAGGGTTGGTCGAATCGAGGTTGGGGACATTGGGCGGGGGATCGGAGGGCGGGTCGTCGAGGAGACGTTCGCGAATCCAAACCGCGCGCTTCACGGGGTGCGAATCTTCGCCGGTGGAATTCCCCAGAAGAATGCTGCCGTGGGTGAGGACGCCCCCGCGATGATCTTTCGGATTCAAAGCCACGCGTTCGAAGTTGCTCCCGCGTGGTCCGGTGAGGCCGTAGTGTTTGGCGAGCGGTTCGTTGAGCATTGTGAATTTAGAGTCGAGGAAGTTGAGCGCGCTCAGGTCTTGCTGGAAGATTTCTTTGAAGAAATGGAGGCTTTCCTGTCGCATCGCAGTCTTCAAGGCGTCGTCGAATTTGGGATAGTAGTTCGGATTGATCGCGACGCGTTGGACCGCGCCGAGGTCGAGCCATTGGTCGGCGAATTGTTCGATGAACTGCCAAGAGCGTTCGTCGGAAATCATCCGTTCAATTTCCGCCTGAAGGACTTTCGGATCACGGAGCTTATTCTCCCGGGCCAGTTTGAAAAGCTGCGGGTCCGGCATGGTGCTCCAGAGGAAATAGGAAAGGCGCGAGGCCATCTCCCAATCATTGAGAGGGCGTTTGGTTTCGGAAGACGGCTCGACGAGGTAGAGGAAGTCTGGCGAGATCAGGATCATCGCGAAGGTTTCCTGCATCGCTTCTTCGAGGGAGGTCAGGGTGGGGCGGATCGATCGGTAGAACTTGAGGTAGGGGAGCGTTTCCGACTTGTCGACGGGACGACGGAAGGCCCGGCTCATGAACCTGGTGAGGAGCTTGCTCACATGAGCGGCTTCGTTCTCGCCGGACTCCCGCGGCGCAAGAAGCGCGGTGTGGTGTCGTGGTGGCCATTGTTCGAAGACCGGTCCGATGAACTCCACCGATTGCACTTCAATTTGGGGATAGGTCAGCGGGCCTTTGGTTTGTTTTTGCTTTTTGCCATTGCCGCGCGCCTTGAGTGGTTTGTCCCGGCCTTCGGCGTAGGCATTGTCGAGCCAGACCAGGAGGCCGGGGAATTTGCTTTGCGTCTTGCTGGGGAGGGGGAAGTTTTCGATACGACTGCGGAATTCAAATTCCTGCCAGTCTTCGCTCACCACGTCTTGTGATTTGATGAATTCCCGCGGAGCCTGGACGTCGGCACGGTAACCGATGGCGGCGCGGAGCTGCGGGTAGCCGCGATTCTCGGCATGTTTGGCCCGAACGGTGGTGCGGATGATGACTTCGCCTTCCTCGGGGTATTCCATCAACTTGACGATGAACTGTTGGTCCTTGTCGAGAATGTTACTGCCGCGATTTTTGTCCTTCACCGTCTTGGTGAATTCCTGTCGGGTCACCTTCGGTCTCGGCCCAAGGACGATGGCCTTACGAAGTCCTTCGCGGGCCGCCTTGAGATAGTATTCCATTTGCAGGTCGGAGATTTGCAAGGTCGGTCCGTCATTGCGAAAGCCATCTTCCGAGAGGCTTTCGGGCGGGAAATCCTTGATGTAATTGTGCTCGATACCGAGAAGATCGCGCATCGTGTTTTGGTATTC
>NHEN01000186.1 GCA_002172625.1 Verrucomicrobiaceae bacterium TMED86
TCGTGAGGGTGGCAAACTTACTCGTCCACAACATCACCAGAACAGATACTCACGATCGAGGTTCGCGGCTCATGACACCGGCATGGATGGTCGCGAGCACTTTGTCGATCACGGCACGAGAGATGGTGGTCGGAACCGCTTCAACGACCCGCAGCTCTATGATCACGGTCGTCGCTTTGGTAAGAATGACCCGCATCCGTTTGATCGTGGTTTTCTGCCTCGGCGAGGCGATAACCAGGCACGCTCAGTCGCTTTCGCGAACATGGTGTCCGACAAGCACAAAGGTCAACGACGCGAGCACTTCAACGGAAGATCACCCTCCCCGAATCCTCGTGCACGAAGCATGTCTCCCTCTCGTTCTGACATGGCTTCGGACAGGTCTCGCACGGGTTCGCCTTACGACTCACGGGCGAGACACGATCAAGCATCTCCGCCAGCACAACTCTGTCGTCACTTCCAGAAAGGTAACTGCTGGCGAGGATCTGAGTGTCGGTTCCGGCATGTAATGCCAGGTTCTGGTGAACATCCTGACCGAAATTCTCGAGAGCGAAGCAGAAGTCTCAGTCGAGAACCTCAACGAGATCGACGGGATCACTCTCGCGAGCGAAGGCCATGGGTATGTAAAGGCGGCTGCAGGCAAACAGGAGAGTGCAAAGGCATGTGCCCATACTGTCTTCTCGACTGCGGACACATGAAGCATCAATGTCGCAAGTATAACAATGGAAATCCGAGTCCCGCACCCGAGCGATGGGATTGGGCCAAACCGTGCCTACGATGCAACCGGACCGGCCATGTACCGTGGGACCTGAAGAAATGCCGTGCTGCCGCCACAAAAACATGTGTAATCAAGCATGTACCAGGACCAGAACGCAAGACCGTAAAGATTCTGGATCGACCGACTCTGCCTACGACTCGACATGACGAAGGCAGAGGTCGCAGTCCAAGTGTGTCCGCGGTTTCTGTCTCAGGCAGGCATCGGTCTCGATCACGCTCACGGTCGAGGTCAAGATCGAGATCCCGATCGGCCTCGCGCGAACCGAGCAGCCGTGACTCGCATCGCATTGCATCCAGCGCTACTGTAGCAGCATGCCCGGTTTCGACATCACACGACATGCATCGAGACAGCGAGCATGACAGGTCGTCTACGAGCCGACCGCGGTCACTTTTCAGACAGGTCATTCCGTCAAGCAATGACTCGAGACGATCGACATTGATGCCGTTATCGGCGACACCGACGACGACGGATGCTCTGCTGGGTCGTGTTCAGCGACTAAAATCTCTCTACACGAGCGGATTGCCTGGGGGAGGAACTAAGCATCACACTCATTGCAATGCTATCTTCCAGTTTGACGACATTCGTTTCGTATCTGACATGCAACAGGAGCACGGAACTCCCGTCGGACAGATCTCGAACATACAACATTACGGCCTAGTGATTCTGCAGGGACTAAAACTGGTCGACTCGGGTGCAGAGGTTAACATCGAAGTTGACCTGACCAAGTTCGTCGGCTACATCGAACCCAGTACGGTCACGATCGCGATGGCCGACGGCAAGAGCCGACTCGACAATCGAGGGTATGGCCTGTGCCGAGACTGGTATCTCGACACGAAGGGCAATATATTTGTTGACGAATACTATGCCTTCTACTGCCCGAATGCAGCCTACTCGATTCGGAGTCAGCATGCCCTTGCACGCGACGCAAAGGGTACGATAGTTCTCGACCCACTCCAGGAACAGACGATCCAAACTGCACTGTCCCCGGTGAAAGTATCAGGCACGGGCATGTTCTTGTGCACTGGTACAGGCCAAGCGGTCGAGTGTGTGAAAGTGCAGCAGAAGAGCTTGCACTGGCTGAAGTCTCTGCCTCCCACCAAGCTGATCGACATCTCGAATGACGACTCCGAGAAGAGCGATGGGAAGGTACCCGGTGAACAACCACAGGATGTGAGCACGGCACAGATCATCAACGCACTCAGTCAACGCTTTACGGACATTCCGAGGTTGATGTATCTGAGCGATCGTGCCCTCCGTGAGGAGGCGGAGGCCGTCCGGGCCGGCAAAAGTAAGTATCACATTGACCCGGCTACCGTACTGTCTGTGCAGAAGGCTTTCCGAATGGATGCGAGCAAGGTGCTGGACAAGCTGACGGAGACTCATCAACGAGACGATCAGCTCGACATGTCACTCTCGCCTGCTCAACATCAGAAGCAGTATCAGAGCATCAGAGCGCAAATTGAGCAACTCACTCGTGAGATAGCGCATACTTACGGTACCGCTTCTGAAGAGCTTGAGCTCGGTCTTAACGCTTTATCTTCATGTGCTGCATCTCTTATGGACACGGTTGTCGCAACCGCAACCAGAGACACTTATGCACCACCGACAGATCACCATCTCCGCTACTCCAGCGAAGCAGAGCGCACTATCATAAACCAAGGCTCATGCTCACGGTGCGGCAGGAGAGGTCATCATGCCGACGCCTGTGTGAACGCATGCTCAATGTGCAATGCACGCATCGGACACGACTACAGCATCTGTAGTGTTGCGAACCTCGGGCAATCATTCGCGAATCTGGCAAGCGATGATAGCATCAACGACTCGTTGGAGGCAAGCATGGAATTCTCTCTCGGCATCGCATCTGCGAATGCTAGCATGCTTGATGCGAAAACTTGCGACGAGATTCTGACCGAGCGATATGATCTGACTCATGAGGATCTCGTCCCTCTCGCGAATGCTTTGCAGACACAGTACGGTCTCGACTTCTCTTATGTTCACGGTGACGATGGCTCTACGATCCTGACGAGTGACTCCATCAACCAGTACGAGCATCTCGTTGCTGTTGCTGTGAAACTAGGCGGCGAAATCTTGGCCGGCGATGACCCTTTGTTGGCGGCACCGGCGGTCGGATCTCAAAACTATGTTGAGTACAGGGATCTGCTTCCGCAGCACATCACGACATTGTATTCGGTAACCGCCGTGATCGCTTCGGCAGCCAACTCCGAGCTCCACGGCATCGATGACGAGTTGCCCGACAGCGAGCTGACGGAAGCTCAGCTAGCAGCGATCTCGGCGGCAGAGAAGTGCGGTGCGACCATTCATGACATGCGGATTCTCACACAGGATTACCTGCACGAGAGACCTGCATGGTTCGGCAAAGACGACGATCCGGAACGAGCAGTGGCCACGCAGTCCGCTGCGCTACGACAATGACGGCCGTGCCGGGCCGCGCAAGTCTCGTCGGTCGCCGGCTACCAACACATGGTATCGGCCAAGACCCCACGAGAACGCGAACTTGCACGCGAAGAACTAACTTTCTGCGCGGACAAGCACAAAGTCTCGAACGACTCCCACATACATGTATCATGGTGTGGAGACGATGTACAGGTTCTCTTACCTCGTGAAACACATGCCGAACATAACTGGGATCTCCAAGACGATATGCCGATCAAGTACACGCCTTTCTCAACCACGGTTCAAGCTATCTTCGACATCGGCATCAAGAACAAGATCTCTTACAAGCAGTCCACAGGTCATCGCAAGCACATGATCCTCAACTCAGTCATCGCCAACTCTATGACTACAACATCAACGAATCCTACCTCTTCAACATCAACGAATCCTACCTCTTCAACATCAACGACAACTTCTTCACCTTCGACAAAGAATACTACTTCTTCACTTTCGACAAATACTACTACTTCATCTTCGACAAACAGTTCTTCTTCACATTCGAACAACAACGAAAGCCCTCCCAGCGGAGGCGCACCCAGCGGTGTACTTAAAAGCCCTCCCAGCGGAGGCGCACCCAGCGGTGTATGCGGAAGCCCTCCCAGCGGAGGCACACCCAGCGGTGTACATAAAAGCCCTCCCAGCGGAGGCACACCCAGCGGTGTAAACACAAACCCTCCCAGCGGAGGTGCACCCAGCGGTGTATACTCAAGTTCCAGTACACCTGGCCCACCTTCCGGTGGCAAGGTCTACCTCTTCCAAGGTACCGACACGAGTGATAGGCTAAGACAGGATTTGCCTCGCTCGAGGAGCTCGACACGAGATCGCGGAAGACGGCGACAGGATTCGTCTCGCGACACTACCTCGAAATACGACGACAGGCTGAGACAGGATTTGCCTCGTCACGAGTCTCCTCCAAAGGTACATAACGGAACACAGTACAAACGCAAATACGATCATTCACCTTCGACCGATCGAAAACGAGCACGAGTCGCTCACGATCGCAGCTCGCACGGACAGTTCTCCGACGAGCTCTCATCTTCTTCACCTTCTATCACTTCCGTCGGCAGTCAAGAACAGGATTGCTCTCTATGGCATACTTTTACGAAATACAAGACTGATACCGACGAGATGAACAGACGAGTAGAACTCAACCCAATATTCGGGCATACCTCGGCTAAGCAACATAAAGAATTTCTCAAGTCCATCAAGTCTACCTCACTCAGACGGCTTTTCACCAAGCCCAAGATTATCATCGACATATGTTGCGGCTCAAACAGCCTAGCCAAATATTACCTCGCGAAGTACCCGGATGCGAAAGTCATCTCGATCGACATAATGCCTGAGAAACAATCCACGGAGACCGTACCTACACATTTCAGGTCTCGTCTGCTATACGAAAACTTCGACATTAAGAACTTCACGGTCGAAGCCCTCGAAGAAATGGTACGACGCAGATGTGGGGGCACGCTTCGGGATGTCTACGGGTATCATTTCAGTCCGGAGTGCAGTACTTACACTACTGCTGACAAGGGCCGCAACGGCTTTCGGAAGGATGACGGCTCGGCAGCACACAAACGATCAGAGCTGTCGGACGACAATGTACGGAAAGTAATGTCGGTACTGAGAACCCTCAGCCGTAAGTATCCTGATAGGTTGTATACTTGTGAAAACCCAGCCACAGGATCATGGCATCTGCAGCCTATCGTGAAGCAGCTGCAGGACGAAGGCTGGCAGCTCACCGAGGTCCACTACTGTGCCGCGGCGAATCCGTTGCTCGACTACGAGCACGAGTGGCCTAAGAAGCCGACCCACATACTATCGTACGGCCTTCCGGATGGCATCGAGCTTCCGCAATGCAATCGTTCGTGTCCTTTTCGTTTCGGCGACGACACCGACAAATCAGCATACCATCGTAAAGCCATACGCATCGATCACAATTCGATAGATGGACAGACTCGTGTAGAGGGCTACCTGCGATCTGCAATCCCGAGAGGTTTGTTTCAGATCTTCGACAGGGCTCACCAGTTTTGGTTGTGTGAGCGCATGGATCGAGGCATCTCGGGCAGACGAGGCAGTCCCACGACGGCGAAGGTTGCTATGATGGTATGTAAGTGNTGTCAGCACTTTGATGTCAACAATACGGTAGCCGACAAGAATGATGACACNCTTCGACATACTCGTCTGAATGACATGACACCCTCGCANAAGTGGTGGCTGCTCCAGCATGCACGATATGGGCATGCCGGCTATAAGCGCATGCGCTCCGTGNTGAAGCANNGGAACTTGCCNAACATTAAGTTCAGTGACATGNANTGTAAGGCTTGNAATGAGAGNAAAGCATGTCGAAAGGCACATTCCGGCAAGCTNCCGAAGGCATCTTATGCCATGCAGCTGGTGCATGTAGACCTTCAAGGTCCGTTTCAGGTTCCAGATCTCGATGGCAACAACTACCAGGCCATCATGGTCGACGACTACACGAACAGGAAGTGGAGTCTGATCCTTCGTACGAAAGACGAGTTCGGACCGAAGCTCAAGGAGTGGCTCGCAGCGCAACATACACCACCGGAGACGGTACGGAGCGACTTCGGTGGCGAGTTTGTAGGCAAGTGCACAAACGACTTTCTTCAAATATGTGCCGAAAGGGGTATACATCCGGAAAAGTCCTTGCCGCACGAAAGCCAACAAAATGGCAAGGCGGAGCGAGCCAACAGGCTAGTCCTAGAGATGGCCCGAACAATGATGCTAGCAGCAGGTCTGCCTAAGTCATGTTGGTCGTACGCTATTCGACATGCCACCTACATCGACCAGTTCCTCGACGACAAGGATGGTGTGAGTCCGTACGAGAAATGGTATGGCCGATGGGATGATCCCGATCTTCGTGCATTCGGCTCACGAGTCACATTCGCGCATCACGAGGATCGGCAGAAACTAGACAGTCCAGGACATGAAGGTATCTTTCTAGGATATGTTCCGGACTCGGATGGCATCTATGTCTGGGATCAGGACTCAGCGAACAAACCAGTTCGGCTAACACGCAACTATAAAGGCAAATCCTTTCATGAACATTGCACGGTTGTTACAGAACCAATAGGTGTGACAGCGGAGGAGTATGAACTTCTGCACGACGAGATCAAGACACTCGAAAAGAACTCGTACTTGACCAACTCCGAGCCGCTTCTCACACACGATACTGGTTTCGTTCCAGAGCATACTCTTAAGTACTGGCGCGGATACCAGAAGTTTGCACGCGACTTACGGGTCAAATTAGCAGCGGAAGAGCTGCCTCCGGCCGAGATGGAGAGCAAGATTCGCGAGCTGTGGATGAAATCACAACTCCGTGCCTCTCAATCCGAGCACGACAAACTTATTGATGATGCCAGGTTTCGGCATGCTCAGGAGGAGGCCAGGATCAACCTCGACTCGTGTGGGGGTGCGATCGACACTGAGCCGCCACTCGAGGTACACGCTGAACCCGTCTCGTCACAGCAACCAACATCGTCTTCGAACGGAAAGCAGGGTAAGACCACCTCTTCGCCCGCTCCCACGAAGCCAGTGTTGGAAGGCACTCGTAGGTCACAGCGAAATGCTTCACTTTCGAAAGGGTCAGTCGCGGAGAAGTCCGGCGAGCAGACTACACCGCCCGCGACGCTCGAGCACTGCGATCTCGACGAGGAGTGCGAGATCTGCAAGTCAAAGGTGTGCAACCAGACCGACAAGGTCATGCTACTATGTTCAGGATGCGGACACGGCTATCACAAGCAATGTCTGTCCATGCGCCGAAAGCCGAACAAGCATGATGATTGGTATTGCCACCAATGTTGCACACCAGGCACGGAAATAGAAATCTACAGGAAGTCTGCGAGACAAACTCCCGCAGGCTGGAAACATGCACAGATCATCACCAACTACCCGAACGGCTCGTGTGATGTAAGAATGTCGGAAACACAAGCACTGGTGCACATGAATCTAAACTATTATCGCTGGCGGCCAATAAAAGTCACCAACTTGGTGCACATCGTCGCCGCTCTAAATCTACTACCGCACGACGACGAACTACAATCAGACAGGTGTACCAGGCTGATGAACCATGTACTTCAACAAGTTGAGCCGAAGAGCTACAACAAGATCACTAAGCTACCTCAACAAGAACGCGAGAAGTGGTCGAGCTCCATGGACAAGGAGTGGAACTCCATCATCGAAAAAGGTGTTTTCGATTTGATCTACGCTGACGAGGTTCCGGCCAACGCTGATGTGGTGCCCACGCAATGGGTCTATAAGATAAAGAGCGATGGGCGGTACAAGTCAAGAGTCGTCGCATGCGGTATACCAAAATAAATATTTACTTTGGAAACTATCTTCCTCTGATCTCCTATACACATGGTCATCCGTATTGCCTGCCGTCGAGACCCACGAGTCCGACAGGCCAGGCTCGGCACTTTCGTAAAGCCGTAACTTCCGATGTCTCGCCTTTACCGACATCCGATCCACCATCGTGTAGGCGCTACGATGCAGCCTGAGCCGTGGGAGCCCTATCACCCCATAGAACCTTGGGTGGTGTTCCCTGTCTCGAATGTCGAGAAAGCCGCGGCTCCGCACTTCAAGTCGCGGCCGACCGGCCTGAATCTCGGTGAGATCCAGGATCTTTTCTATCAGGCTGATGTGCCGATAGTGAAGAGCCGATCTCGCGAGAGCGGCTATATGCGCTGGAAGTCTTCCCGTCGTCTTCGGTATGTTCTTCGGGATCACCTTGCGGGGTGTATCCAATCGATGACACCGAGACCCGGGAGTCGCGAGAATCCAGCACCTAGGGTGCCTATCCCGCGAGCCTGGATCGGCACCCATCTTCATCCGGATGGCATCGGTGCCGGCTACAATGCCCTGCGCGAGATGGATCGCGAGCTTTCGTCCGTGGGACCCGACTTGCTCACCCGTCAGCCATAGAGCCGGACACTCCGTGAGCATGAGTTCGTCGAGACCCGTGGCGAACTTAAATAAATTCACAGTCCTTGTGACTACCATACCATGTGCATCTGTTTATCTTATGTTCTATTTTTCCTTTGCGATGGCTTGCCGCAGCACACGGTGCATTCACGGCAACGGCACGGTCCCCGTTAGGCCTAACAGCCGCCCCGCATCCCGTGATGCCCCGTCGTAACTCCCGTCCCAAACGATCCAAACGATTATACTGGACATTGTCACAAGTCAATGTCAAAGACCAAGACCGGTCCTATCCGTGGCTGCAAGTCACCCGCAAGCGAGTTCAGAATGCGATGTTCCCGCACCTTCTTAACCGTCCTGACGGTCTCAAGAAGGGCGAGATCGTTCAGCTTCTAATTCAGACTTGCATAGATCTCCGTACCCTCTTCCAACCCGACGGCAAGCTGAAGTCGTCCGACGAGCTTCGCATGCTCCTCGCCGAATGGCACAAGTTCGTCGTCACCGCATCCATCGAAGGGCCAATTTGGTCCGAATGGGATCCCCCGCCCACCTGGGAGCAGCTTACCCCCCCTCCGTGCTGGCATCTGCACAAGGCTAGATGCCTGCGCGAGGGGAACAGCATGCCGGATGAGCAACCCGACGGCCCCGAAGAGGCTCCCCAACGGCATCGTAAGCCGGGCGGGCATTCCATTCGAGAGGGTTCTTCGTTCATGATGCGATCGGCAGCGAGCATCTCCGAATGCCATAAGGCATTGGCGCTCGACAGGTCGTTGCATCCGTCGATGCGACCCGCACTCACTGAGTGAACATTCTCGGTTTCGGACCACAATTTTGGTGTCTTATTAAATCTATCGTTTACGGGATTTGGGAGCTCTTACAATTTCTATCTCTTTCCCCTAGTACTTTCCTGACCGACCCCGTTTTGTAACCGGTTCGGCCCAGCCGATCGGCCAAAACACGGTACCTAATACGACCTAAATGTCGGGGGAGAGATCTAACCGGAAGTATATCTATTGCGATCCGGAGACGATTGATGCAGCCATCAAAGGTAAAACCAAACGCGACGGTGGCCTCGACAAGGAACAAATCCAAATTCTGATGATGGAAGCTGGCATCCAGCCTGAGAAAGTTGAGTTTATCAAAACCGGCTGGCATAAGCAAAACAGGCGCAAGAGGCCACAGCAGAAGAAAAACAGCAAGGCTCTACGCAAAATGCTGAAAGTCTACCGCCAAGTTGTGCTTGATAGCTGCTACAATCCTAACCAGATTTACCATGATTCATGGGCGGCGAGCGCAACCGGTGTTCGAAGCGCACCCGTCACCCGATGAGATGACGCCTTGTAACATTGACTAATTGTCTGGACTTCTGTCAAGTCTGTCTTTGCCTTAGTCAATACACATTGCTTTCTTGCATCTACATGACTGCGTCTGTCCTTTCAACGGGAGGCTTCTCGGTTTCTTATACAGAAACGTTC
>NHEN01000187.1 GCA_002172625.1 Verrucomicrobiaceae bacterium TMED86
AAGACCCAGAAGCACAACCACGACATAGCAGGAAGCCTCAATCTTAGACTGGAAAGCATCACTGAACTCTTCCATCGGCTTGGCAATTTCCTTTTCCTTCTTCGCAAGCTTCTCCTCTTCGTTTTCGGCAACTCCCTCCTCTTCGCCCTCCGCCAAACTTTCTTCCTCTTCGCCATCAGGAGCTTCTCCCTCGTCATTATCAACGACATCCTCATCTCCCTTTTCCACCTCGCTCTCTCCCTCGCCCTCACCTTTCTCTTCATCCTTCTTTTCCTCCTCCTCGATCACCTTGGCAGCTTCGTTCTCTGCGGCATGCGCCCCGGCGGCAATCGCTCCCCTCATTCCCCTCTCCTGCACTTCCATCATGGCATTGATCGATGGAAACTGTTTCGAAATCTGAATACTGAGAAGAAGCGCCCCGGCCACAAATAATACCTGGGCTCCAAGGAGAAGAAAACGACCCTGCACGGCATAAGCGATGAAGGCCAAAATCAATCCAACGGCGGCGAGAATCAAGGTAATCAACGCCAGAGTCGAGCGCTCCAGCTTGTCATTGCTCTCATCCCGGGCGATCGTCTCCTCCACCATTTTTTCGGCAGCGAGATTCGCCTTGTCCTTGGGAATCCCCGTCATGAGCAGGCGCAGTTTAATAAACTCAACATTCAGCGAATACTTCTTCGAAATCGCCTGAAAGCCTGTTTGCGACAAGACATCAATCCGCCCCTCCTTGCCAAAGGCCTTTTGATCACAAGAAACCGAAGCCCATGGCAAAAAATACAGGATAAGTGAGAGCAGGCCGATGAGAATGGTAGACCAACAAATCCAACCCGGAAGGGATTTACCCGTGGTCGCACTAAGGGCCGGAGTGGTGATCCCCGAGATTTGAGGATTGAGATTCATTCCCCCCACCGGAGCAGCTTGAACGGGAGCCACCTGGGCAGATGGCGCGGGAGCCAACGCGACCGCTTGAGGCACATCTGGAAGCAAGCCTTCGACCCGACCCGCCTTAACCCATTCCTCAAGACCATCGGTCCAGATCATCGTTTCATGATTAATATTCCCCGTGGTGTAAAAACCCTGGAGATCCTGAAATGAATAGGGCCCTTGCTCATTTCCCTCGCCGTCAAGGACGCGCCACATCGAATTGGTCATGATCAACGAGACTAGAGGGCTAACTTTCTACGTCAAGCCAACCGCACTCCTCGTTCAATGCTCAGCAATTTATCTCTTCTCAAAAGACACCTTGAATCGTGATAGTGCCCATACAGAATCTCCGAGCGCTTCATCAAAGACCCCCAATAAAATCTACCATAAAAACAATCGATCTGCCGCACATCTATTCCGCCAAACCCGGGTTTCCTCGACCTTTCCACAAAAAGTAAATTCCTAGCAAACCGTCAGTAGGAGTGGAAGTTGAGGGTGTTGGGATGAACCTGTTTTTACCGTGCCTTTACACCTATGATCAAATTTTGTGTTAAAAATACCCCATGAGAACGAAAACCACATTCATTGCCGCCATCGTATCCATTGCCTCTTGTTCCTTTGCTATAGCCAATGAAAAGGAGAAGAAGGCAGAAAAGAACGCTCTTGCTAAGGCTCCGACTTCAATCGCTCCCGTTTTTGGCCATGCTCAGGTACGAACGGCAAAAGATAGGAGGCTAAATAAAATGGGAGCTGCCTTTGAAGTAATAGTGAATGTTCCTGAAGTGAATTGGAAGAGTGTGCGCCATGAGCAGAGGGCCGGTAAGATGTTAATTTGGAGGGAAATTAAGACCGAGACGAAGTTTCATGAACTTACTTTGGACTTTAACTCTTCCAGCCAAGTTCCAGAATCTACCATCACACGACTTGACGGGACAAGACTCACTCAAGAACAGATTAAGACTGAACTCGCACAATCAAAAAGAGTCCTTTGCTCGCTCAACGGAAAGTCGGTTGATCCCTACTACAAAGATTTCTTTGCTCCAGACACATTGGTGATCATTCTTGCCCGTGATGAGGGCATGGGGGAAGAAAGATTGATTTCTAAAGCCTCAAAAAAGGAGTGAGGTTTCACCCCGGGAACCTGGAGCTGGACCAAGCCCCTTTCTCGCCCATGTCTTCCGCCAAACCCCGGTTTCCGCGACCTTCCCGCTGAAAGCAATTTCCTAGCAGTCAGCCAGAGGAGTAAGAACAAGTTTTAGGGTGGATGCATAGTTGATTGCCTAAGTGTTATAATTTAAGTGGAATGAAAACCATGATTAGATGGATGCTATTTGTTGGCCTTGCATTCTTGACGGCTTCTTGGCCGTCGCTCGGCAAGCCCAACGTGTTGTTCATCGCGGTTGACGACTTGCGTGACTGGGTGGGGCACTTGGATGGCCATCCGGATGCGAAGACTCCCCATATCGACCGTCTGGCCAAGAGTGGGGTTTCTTTTAGCCACGCCCACTGCTCGGCACCGCTTTGCAATCCTTCCCGCATAAGCCTGCTAACGGGGATCGCTCCTTACCATTCCGGGGTATATGGAAATGGAGAGAAGCTTCGGAGTAAACTGCCCCAAGCAGTCACCTTGATGCAGCATTTCAAGGAATCCGGCTACACGGTAAAGGGTGCCGGTAAGATTTTCCATGGAACTTCCGCCTATGACCAGGATTCGTGGGATGCTTATTTCAAGCCAGCTCCTTCCAAGCGGCCTTCTACAAAACGTGTGAATGGTTTGGCGAAGTCCGCCTGGGCGCCTTGGGGCCCTCTTGATTGCGATGACGAGGATATGTTTGATGGCAAGACGGCCAATTGGATCATTTCCGAATTGAAGAAGCCTCAGGAGAAGCCCTTCTTTCTCGCTTATGGTCTGACCAAGCCGCATCTGACCTGGGAGGTCCCTCAAAAGTATTTCGATTTACATCCGTTGGCTGGTATCGAACTGCCTCCTGTAAAGGAAGGCGATTTGGATGACCTTCCGGCTTTTGGCAGGAGACTGGCACGGGAAGTTTACGATCCGTCTGGTGAAAGAAACTTTGCCGTCAAGCCGGATGGGGATCATGCAAACGTGACTTTGCACAACCAATGGCGCAAAGCGGTTCAGGCCTACCTTGCTACGATCAGCTTTGCCGATGCCCAGATAGGCCGGGTGCTCGGCGCACTGGATCGCAGCGGACATGCCGACAATACCGTTATCGTTTTATGGGGAGATCACGGTTGGCATTTGGGCGAGAAGGAGCATTGGCGTAAGCATGCCTTGTGGGACGTCTCCACGCGGACGCCCCTTATTTTTTCAGCGCCACAAGGCGTGGCTAAAGACAAACTCTGCCAGCGTCCGGTCAGTTTGATCGATATTTATCCTACGCTCATCGACCTTTGCGGTCTGCCAAAGCGGAGAGGCCTAGACGGTCAAAGTCTCAAGTCTCTTTTGGAGAATCCAGAAAGGAAATGGGATCGACCGGTAATAATTACCCACGGATTGAACAATCATGCCATCCTAACCGAACGCTGGCGCTTCATCCGGTATCGCGACGGAGGTCAGGAACTCTATGATCACGAACGCGATCCAAATGAATGGACGAACCTCGCCTCCATCCCCAAATACTCGCCACAAAAAACTAAACTTGCCAAATGGTTGCCATCAACAAATGCCGGACCCAAAAAATAGAGAAGATACACCTCCCTCTCTCCCCGCCTCCGCTACGGTCCAAAGTCGAGATTAAGGACCTCCCGCCAGAAGGAAATTCCTAACAGTCGGCAAGAGCGGGTGTAAGCGAAAAAAGAACGATTCCGGTTGGGAGGAAAAATTGCCGGAAGAAGCCTGTCATCCCGACAATGATAGCACTACCCGGGCTTGTCGCCAGTCCCCTGAATCAGGGGTCGGTTCGGGTGACTTTAAGTCTGATGAATTCCTTGTCTCCGGTGGAGATCGGGAGGGTAGATCGCACCGTGACAAGGCTCGAGCCATCTCCCTGGTCGGGACTGGAAACTTCGACAAGATGGTCGGGACCATCCCGCCAAGTCGCGAGATCATTACTGATTTGGGGGAGGTAAGTAAGATCTCCGGAGGAATTTCTGCGGGGGTAGGTCAGAGTGAGGAAAGTATCCCCTCCAATCTGGATGATTCCGGATTGGAGGATTTCGACGATGGGAACATCAACGAGAGGATCGGTGAGGAAGGCATACTCGAGGAGATTGATCAGGCTGTCGCCATCCGGGTTCGCGTTGGGCCCGGAAGTGCCGGGATCCGCGATTTGACCCGCCGTGAAGTGCTCTCCCAGCCATGTATCATAATCAATCGAGGCCGGTTCAAGGGTGCCGGGGGTGCCGTCGATGGATGCTCCGGCTGTCCAACTTGCCGCGAGGGCGTGATTGGGTGCGGTTTCAGGCGCGACCAGAGCTAAGGCATAGCCACCACCATCCGGTGAAGTTGCCCAGGGTGGATTGTCATCGTAGGTGAAATCGAAAATCGGGGAGTTCAAGGCGAAGGAGAGCACGATTTGCTCGCCGCCATTGGAAAGCGAACTCGGGTAGGTTCCAATGACCGGGAGACCCGTGCCATAGCGTGCTTGGAAAGCGGCGACATTCTTCACGAGGAGGACCGAGGCTCCGGGAGCGAGGGTTGTGGACGAGGCACCCGAGAAGTCGAAGGTGATCCCCGCTGTGAATCCAAGATCGGACAGGTCGAGAGTGAGCGAGTCGGAGATGTTGGTGAGTTCGATGAATTCGAAGTCATCGTTGTCCGATGAGACCAAGGCTTCGCTGCCCACGGGATCGCGGGGGTTATACATGATTTCACTGATGACGAGATTATCCTTCCAAAGGTCCAGATTCGGGGTGCTGGCAACGAATTCAGAAGGTTCCGACCAGTGGCTGGTGCGGCCGGTGGCGTCTTCGTGTTGGACACGGACACGATAAGTTGTTGCGGGTTCGATGAGGTCGGGTGGGAAGGTGTAGCTTGAGGTGAACGTGGTGAAATCGGGAGAAGTAGCGACGGTTTCGATCTCGTAGGTCCGAGGCGTTCCGGTTTCATAGCCGGCGAGGCCGGGTGCGAGGACTTTAGCGATACGCCAGCGCATTTTCCCGAAAGTGCCGCTCCCGTTTGGATCGGAGAACGAACCGCTGCCAAAGGTGAGCTGGTCGACGGGATATCCCGCTGGTCCGGAATAGGTGAGGGTTGGGCGGTTGGGGATGCTGGAGTCGTTTGATTCACGTTTCAGATATTCAAATCCGTAGCCGGCGGGGACGCCGTTTCCGGGCGACCAACTACCGCCGGAGTAGTTGTCGGTGGTATACTTGACGATGTGGTTGACGAAGCCCTCGTGGTCGGACGAGGCGAGAGTTCGGGTGTAGCTTCCACCGATGCGGCTGTCATTATAGGGGGTTCGGTAGAAGTTTCCGAGGTGGTTTGATTGTCCGGAAGTACTCCCAAGAGAGCCGCGGGTGCGGGGGTGGCGGTTCCACATGAAGGCATCGATGTCGGCCCAGGTTTGTGCTTGGCCGGTAGGGTTCACGATTTGGGTGTATTCATCAATCAATTGGCCGATCTGACCACCGGTGGTGGAGTCATCCGAAGCGACAAGGTCGAGGATTTCCCGGGACCGGTTGCGGAATTCGAGGGCCAGCTGCGAATGATTGTTGATGGAGTTTTGTTGGCGAATGACTCCGGCCTGGTGGGTCTCGGCAATATACATCATGTCGAGGTCCCACGGCATGACATGCCATTTGTCCTCGGTCGGTTCGTGATAGAAGTAGTGGTTGTATCCGATACGAATATCAACATTGCCAAGGAGGCGGTTGAGAGCGCGAAGGGAATAGTAACCGGGCATATGCATGTTGTCGCGCCACCACTGCTCGGTTTGGGCGCTGTTAGAGGAAGAGTAGAAGGAACTCCAGTCCGAGGAATTGGTCACCTGGGTGCTGCCCTGTTCTTTTTTATCACCTCCGCCGCCTTCGATCTTGTAGATGTTGCCATCGGGAAGGCCACGTTCGTCGAGGAAGGAGCCGTTGGGATGTTCCATGGCAAGGTAGAGGCCCCAGAGGTCTCCCTCATACTGGCTGGAACCGCTGGCTTCGGCAGAGGCATCGATAACCCGGAAGGAAAAGTAGTGAGTTCTCGGACTTGGCACTCCGGCCATGCCATAGAGTCTCATTGCAGGTGCCTCGTCGAGTCCGGCCATGCCGCGGTTGACAGCGGCCCATGGGCTTGAAATGGACTGGAGGTTGAGTTTGCTCCAGGATTCTCCGTATTTCTTGCCCCAGTTGTCGCGGGGTTTGAAGCGATGGGCGCGGTTGAAGTGGAAGCGCCATTTGTTTTTGCCGGAGACATACGTCGAGGCCTCACCCCGGTTCTCGTAATCGATGTGATCATAGACCTTACCGTCATAAATGAAGGTGCCCTTTTGGTGAACTCCGTCGGCTCCGCCATACTGGGATGAGGTAACATCGCCGGCCTGGGCGAGAAGATGATAGATGGGAAGATCATCCATCAGGGTGGATGGGAATGTTTCGTTCGCGGTTGAGGGGGTGAAAGATCCCGTCCAGGAAGGGACACCATTGTAGGTGAAATAGGCGAAATTGGGCTGTTCGTCGTCGGCGTAGGGAGCGGTGTCGGAAGAGCCGTTGGCGTCTTCAAAGTTGATGCGGTAGCGGATGAGTCGACGATGTTGTTGAACAGAGGCGGGTAGGACGGCGGTGTAGATGGAATCGCCGGAGAAAGCATCGCCGTTAATTCCGTCGTCGTTCATGGGGACGGAGATCCAACCGGAATCGTAGCTGGCATCAGTGATGCGGATGTATGATCCAGGATCAACAACCTGATAATCGAGGGTGACTGTTCCCACTCCCTGGGGGTCGGTAATTTTTGCGGTGATGGTAACGGGGTCGGCCGAAGTGGGAATAACGGGCAAATGCTCAACCTGACGGATGGCTGGAGGAGGAGAGTTTGTCGTGGAGCTGTTTGGCTGTCCGGGGGTGGCTGAGCCATCGCCACCTCCCGAAGATGTTTCGAGGGAGGCATCAAGTGAAAAGTCGGAACTTCCCAGGGTTCCGTTGAATCCCTGAACGGCGATGACATTGGTTCCTCCGACAAGGTAGGCGGAAGTGCCGGTGAGAGTAAATTCCTCCCATGCGGCCTCGTGATTGGATCCGGTGCTGTTGTATGCCAGCTGTCCTGCGGGAACGTGAACTCGTTTGACTTCCTGCCCATTGATCCAGACGATGGCCCCGTCGTCGGCGTAGATGCGGAGGTTTAAGCTGGTCGGAATATCGAGCGGTGAAACAGTGAATTCCCTGCGCATGAAGACAGAGGTGTAGTTGCTTTGCATGTCTCCCAGAATGGTGTTGTCATCGCCATCCCCATATCCGAGGGGAGTTTGGCCACTGGTCCAGCTGGTGTCATTATAGCTCGTTTGCCGCCAGGCATCGACGGGTGAGGACGCCTCACTGGTGCCCTTGAAATATTTCCAGGTTCCGGATGCGGCAACGTAGGTCGTGGTTGAAGGCGTTCCAGTTTGAGCTCCGGAAGTTCTCCAGGAACCGGAGAGGTCGTTGTCGAGAGCCGGGTTGAGAAGCTCCATGGATCCCCCGCCGCCACGGGCACCGGAGGGCCAGGGGAAGCCGACGCCGTAGTCGACCTGATCCATGAGCACACCGGCGGCATTGCGCAGATCAATTTCCTCTCCGTCGTTGTTAAGCCCGCCGGTCCATGGACCGAGAGCGGTCTCACCGAAAACGGATAAGATGGTAGCGGGATCCTCGGCAACGACGAGATAGCCGCCGGCGGCGATCGTAGTCCCTACCGGGAAAGTGTATTCAACAGCGTCGGTCAGCAGCCATCCTGAAAGGTCAATGGGAGTGGCTCCGGGGTTGTGGAGTTCAATGAATTCGGCGCGGCTGGTTTCGTCGGCGGGATCATAGTGAATTTCATTGATGACCACCTGGTTGGGGAGACTTGCCGGGGTGTCGAAAGTTTCGGATGACGGAGCCCAGCTGGTTCCGGCGGAATTGACAGCGCGGCTTGTGTAATAGTAGCTCGTTTCGGGAGTGAGTCCTGAAACGAAGCGGTTAAAATTACCTCCTTCGGCACCGACATTGATGGATGCGTCCCAGTCGTTGGGATTGTTGAGTCCATCGGTGGTGCCGAAATAGAGGGTGACCGTGGGAGTGCTGGATCCGGTATCAGTGACTTCACCCCGAAGACTGGCCGAAGTTGAGGAAAGGGCAGCGACACCTCGGTTATTGATTGCCGGCGGCGTCACGGTGATGGTGGTGAAACTTCCGGTTGATGAAGCCCAGGTCGATCCACCGGAATTGGTGGCAAGTGCCCGGTAAAAGTAGCTCGTGATGGGAGTCAGTCCGCTCAGATCGGCGTTCGCGCTGCCGGTGGTCGCACCGAGGGAGATTGAATTACTCCAGTTGCCCACCGTAGTTCCTCCGTCGGACGTGCCGTAGTAAAAAGTGAGGGTTGTGGTGTCTCCTCCGTTGTCGGTGATTGTTCCGGTAAGGCGGGCGGTGTTGGCGGTAATGTTGCTGGCTGCTGATTGTGTGACAGAGGGGGCAAGAGGGAGGGTTTCAAAACTGCCGGAAGGAATGGCCCAGGAGACTCCGGCGGAGTTTGTGGCACGGGCGGTGAAGAAGTAGCTCTGGGCGTGGGTGAGACCAGTGATATTTTCGGAAAAGGAAGCGTTGTGTGTTCCGGAAAGAGTGATGGAAGAGTCCCAGGCCAGAGCATCATCGCCGCCATCAAGGATGCCATAGAAAATGGTAATGGAAGGCGCGGCATCTCCGATCGAGGTCACGGTGCCATTAAGAATTGCTGTGGTACTGGTGATGGCGGAAGCGGACGAGTTCCCGATGTCTGCCGAGCCGTCGGGTTCGATGGGTGTCGCATCAACCGAAACGAGGTCATAGACCACGTTGCCGGTTGTGGCACCGATTGCGAGGACGACATTTCCGGCAGGAACAGTTGCTCCGGTAGTGTAGGTGGCAATATTTCCAGCAGCAGGGCCGAGTGACGAGACTGCGAAGAACTGGTTAGATGTTCCGATCTGGGAGCTGTTAGTAGCACCAGGCGTTCCCAGAAGAGTCGCGGTGTTGTCAGCGATGCCGAAGTAACCAACGTTGTTGGCGCCCCCGCGACGATTGACCATGATGTCGACTGTGTAAGTGGTATTGGGCTGGAAAAGAACTCCAAGGTCCTGATAGATTAACCCGTTGGATCGTATACCGAGGTTATTCAGCCCATCACCGCCGCTGGCTCCGATCGCGTTATGGAACTCAAGGAAGGTTTGGTTGAAGCCGCCATCCACAGTTGGCGCACCTGGACCTGGTGTTCCAGGAATGTTCCCTTGGGAATTCCAGCCATTGGGAATGGCATCGGCCCAATTGTTGGTAGTGAAGTCAGCCAGAGCGTTGTCTTCAAAGCTGGCATTATTCACAGTGATCGCAGCTCCGCTTGCCAAGCCGGGCGCGAAAATCGCGACGCAGAGGGCGGAGAGGATTCTATATTTCTGACGTTTCATCATGTTGTTTTGTGGCAATGCGGTGGAATGTAAAAATCTGATGTCGCTGACAGGGGATATAACTTCTGATCTTCACTTCCATTAAAATGTTTTACGCACCATCAAGGCGGATGTTGTCGAAGCGACTTCTGCCGGCGCTCCCCGCGGAGAGATGGATGCGAATCGTTTTCCCAACAGTGGCGGAAGTATCGAGAATCGAAGTGAAGACGTCAGCAGGCAAAGCTTTAGCAATTCATCAATGAGACACCAACCGTAAAAGATGCGTCTCGCCCTGGTCATTAGTAAAATGTAACCCCTTTCTCCCCCATGTCTTCCGCCAAGCTGCGGTTTCCGCGAGCTTCCCACCCAGAGCAAATGCCTAGCGGTATGAAAACAGCGAGAACGCCAAGCTGTTCAAGGACTCGGACCACGCCTATTTTTAAGGAAAACGAATGAAGCGCCTCCTCCGGGGGGGCATGGACCGCGGGAATTTCGTAAATCCTTACTAAATGGTCAAAAATTTGGTTTGAATACTGGGTGGAATTTTAATAAGTGCCTATCGTTGATTGCCCAGCTCTTTCTCAACCTCCTAATCTCACCTCACGTATGAAAAAAATTCTAACCATCGCAGGCGTCCTGTCTGCATCCGTTATCGCCAGTCACGCATCCGTCGTCTGGACAGGCGCCACGAACAACGATTTTTACAACGACGCCAACTGGGACTTCTCAGGAGCTGTCAACGGGACGACCGCAATCAACCCGTCGACTGATATCAATGAAGACCTTGTCATCTCTGGCGCCGCCGGGCTGACTGGAGGAGGCCGACTCGATCTCGGTGCTGGCTACTCGATCACTCTCACTAATTCAAGCTTCGCTCCGACCAGCGGGGTCAACGGTGTCGCTGACGGAGATCCAAGCAACTCGGTTCTCAACGTGCTCGGCGGTTCGGCGATGACTTCGACTTGGCTGACAGAAGGGATGACTTTGAATGTCGACGGCACGAGCTCCTACACTCTGCGCGGAGCTGGTGATCCAATCAACAGCCAGGTAGAAAAAACCACGATCAACCTAGAGCCCGGCGCGCAGCTGACTCTGGCAAGTCTCGCCGAGTTCACCGAACAAGGTGCAGACATCACGGTGAACGGCGTCTCGTTTGCGGCTGATACCAGCATTCTTACTTTCTCCGGAAACACCGCGACGGCAGTCGGGACTGTCATCCCTGAGCCATCTGGCGTTGCACTGATCGGCCTTGCCGGCCTCGCCATGATCCTCCGCAGACGGAAGTAAAAGACTCCACATCAATCTCAATCGGGGCGGATCTGCGAGAGCGGGCCGCCCTGTTTTTGTCTACAGTAGAACATCCTCCCATCCTCTCCCCCACGGATTCCGCCAACCTCGGTTTCCGCGACCTTTCCGCCAAAAGAAATTTCCTAGCGGTCACCAAAGAGTATCACTCATTGGTGGTGCTATTTTGCTGAGCAATAGTCTGTCGGCAGAAGATCCTCAGCTATAGACTCTTGACCTTCAGGTTGCGCACCCAGAATTTTTGGCCGTGGTCCTGAATCGCAATTTTCCCCGAATCCGCCAACCTCTTGTTCTTTGGTTTACTGGCTGCTAGATCCAGTTTGTCCTGCACCGTCTTACCGTTGAGGACCACACTCAACCTGCCTTCCTTCATTGTCACAACCATACGATTCCATTCACCAGCTGGCTTCGAGCCGTTAGCCAGCGGGCCGGCAGTCTTAATCACCCCTCCAAGGTCATGCTGGCCGAGTTTCTTTTTGCCGAAGCAGTCAAGAATCTGCACCTCAAAACCGTGCGCAGTCGGGTCAGTCTCATCATAAATCCTGAAATAGAGGCCTGAATTTCCACCTTTCTCGTGCTTATACTCGAAGTCGAAAATGAAGTCCTTGTAATCCTCCTTGAGCCACAGGTATGAACCGTAACGCGACCAGCCCTTCTCGCCGGGCCTCGGCTCCAGAAAAAGTGAGCCATCTTTCTGGATCTTCCAGTTACCGGCAGTTTTGATCTTCGACAAGTCCTTGCCGTCAAAAATCGTAATAAACCCGTCCGCTGCAAAGGACAGGGGCGCACAGAAAAACGACAGAGCTAAAATTGATGTTATGATCCTCATTACTCAGGAAGCCTATCACAACAGGCTACCCAACGAAGCAATAACCCACCCCCCTTAGGTCCAATATCAGTCGCTTCAAAATAGAATTACTCCTGCTCGCTGGTCCAATGCGACTCCAACCCTTTTCCGCCAAACCCGGTTTTCCGCGACCTTTCCGCCAAAAAGCGAATCGATGGCAAGGTCGCGCAGCGTAGTAAATTTAATGTTTCGGCGACCTTCAACTCCGGCATAAAAAACGGCTCCGGGGAAAACCCGAAGCCGTTTTATAAAGGTTGTTTAATCGCAGAGGATTATTGAGCCATTTCCTTGAGCTTCTTCAGAGGACGAACCTTGACCGCAGTGGAGGCAGGCTTGGCCTTGAACATCACCTCTTCTTTGGTGAATGGATTGATGCCCATACGAGCTTTCGTTGCCGGCTTGCGGACGGTAACGATCTTCAGCAACCCGGGAAGGACGAACTCGCCGACGGCGCGCTTCTTGATGTGGCCCTCGATCACGCCGGAAAGGCTTTCGAGAACAGCAGCAACTTGCTTGCGGCTCAGTTCAGTTTCTTCTCCGATTTGATCTAAAATCTGTGTCTTGGTATAACGTTCTTTAGTGGCTTTCATAAGCAGTGGGAGTAGCTCAGTCAATCAACCGAGATTGTCAAGCAATCCGAAGCGCTTTTCGTGAAAAAACCCTCTCAAGCAAGGGTTCGGGCCGTTTTGAGGTCCATTTCGGGAGAAAATTCCCCATCCCATTTAATTTCTCCGGTAAATTGGCCGCCCTCCCAAATTGAAATTCGCCACAACGATCAGCGCCCCAAGGCCCACGCGAGAATTTTCAGGCTCAGGAAATTCACAGCCTTGAAGGCCTTCATAATCGAAATCGACAATCATCAATTCTCAAGCAATCTTGGGTCAACTTTTACGAGAACAAGATCATGATCAATCCTCACAACCGCCGCCAATTCCTCACCACTTCCAGTCTCGCCACCGCCGCTGCCCTGACCGGTTCCCGCGCCCTTGCCCAAGACGCTAACCCTTCGGGACCATCCCTCGAAGGTCGCATTTTTAAAGCAGTGAAAGGCGGCAAGAAAGGTAATGAATCCCCTCTCGAATTTTTTCAGCGTCTCAAGAAGCTCGGCTTTGATGGCGTCGAGAGCGGCAATGCCAAGCAGGCCGCCGAATACGCGGCTGCCTCCCAGCAGACCGGCGTGATGTTTCACGGAATGGTTTGCGGCTGGCACTGGGGCACCCGGCTCAGTAGTCCCGACGAAGCCATTCGCGCAAAAGGCCTCGCCTTGATGGAACAGAACATCCGCGACACCCACCGTCTCGGTGGTTCCTCCGTTCTTCTTGTCCCCGGCAAGGTCAGCGGAGCCAAGGAAACCCACGATGACGTCTGGCATCGTTCCATCGCGGAAGTGCGCAAGGTTCTCCCTCTCGCCAGCCGTCTCGGAGTCCGTATTCTAATCGAAACGGTCTGGAATGGCTTCTGCGAATCGCCCGACAAATTCCGCGACTATCTCGACGCCTTCGACAACCCATGGGTGGGCGCTTATTTTGACATCGGGAACATGCAGAAGTTCGCTCCCGCCGAAGAATGGATCCGCACCCTCGGTCACCGCACGGTCAAACTCGACATCAAGGACTGGGGAAAGAAGAACGGGTTCTGTCGCCTCGGCGAAGGTGACGTCGACTGGGACAAGGTCCGCGTTGCGCTTCAAGAAGTTGGCTTCTCCGGCTGGGCCACCCGGGAGGGCCGTGACAAGAGTATCGAAGATACCTCCGCCCTGATCGATCAGTTGATGATCGGCAAGAAGGAATAAGCCGGGAGCATTGTCTCACTTCCTGTTCGCCTGGTATCGTCCTTCAATATGAAGGACGTCGCCCTTTAAGACGTGCGCATATCCTCCTTCGAGCGTGACGGACTCCGGTGTGGCCTTAACCGCCCGCTTTGTCCAAACCACCTCGTCTCCATTCCGAAGAATGCAGCGCCCATCCTCCAAAAACTCGCGGGTGTGTGCCCCGGCATAAGCCCACTTCCCAAGCAGGGTATGTCCTTTGAGTGTCACGGGCTTGGGTTGTGGAAGAGGAGTGCCCATTTCAACATCAAGTTTAGTTTCAAAAGGTGGAAGAACCCGCAGGCGGAGATTTTTAAACTCAATGGGAGCCCCTTCCGACTCAAGACAGAGAAAGCCAAATGCCGGGCTGATACCATCGCCTCCTGACACCTCCTCTCCGTTCACCCAAAGCTTCACCACGCCGTCGACCGCGCGAATATAGTAGTGATTCCATTGATTGATCCCGAGCGTGGTATCTTTCGACGGAAAGCTCCGTCGACCGTTCGGAGCAACCGGAGGAAATGGCCGCATCTTGATCGGCCCTACCGGGAAGACATCTCCATTGCTGGTAAACCAATCGCCCTTCTTCTTGTATTGGGCTTCGTAAACTTCCTTATAACCAAGATCCAGCACCTGCACCTCGATGCCATGGGGAAGCAGGCCTTTGCCTTGCATGAGCCGGTTGATCGACTGCGGGGTCGCCCACACAAAGACCCCGGAGTTTCCACCCTTTTTCTTATGCATCCACTCGCAGGAAAATTCAAAATTCGTAAGCGGTTTGTGATAGCGGATCACTCCGGTGGGATTCCCGGTGCACCAGACATGGCTGCCTTCCCACTTCCAGGTGTCAGTCTTGCAATTCACGTTGGCAAAATCAGCTTCCGTCAACTCGACCCATCCCGGACCCACGCCACGGCTGAACTCCGGCTCCATCTTCACGGTCAAACCACTGTCCACCTCACCGGCAATATCACTCATCAGGTAAGCGGCGATATCCCGGACATCCTGGCTGCTGAGCCCCATCGCCGAAGCGGAAGGCATCCAGGAATGATTCTTAAGGTATTCAATTTTCGCATGAGGACGACGATGCGGCACCTTCAAGGTCACTCCACCCATCGTCTTCACCCGAATGGCCCCGGCATGCCAACTATAGCCGCGTGAAACTCCCTCAAGCCGGTGCCCATTTTGCGTCACGACCAGAGGCTTGTCATAGCCATGGGCAAGCTCCGCCGAGGGATCGACGAGCGCCCGAACAACCGTGGCCACATCCCGTATCTGTCCCCAGTTGGTGAGATCAGGCCCGAAAGAGATTCCGCTTCCTCCGATCTGGTGACACATCATACAGAGAGCGGCCTTGCTTCGTCCGTTATCGAGATTCGGTTTGAGCACCGAAATCTTCTCGATGGATTCCACCTTGGTGGGAACCCCAAACTTCGTCGGGAAAAGGTAACTCTGCGTCAGCGCAACCGGATCAGGATCATTGATGTCTTTCTCCAAAAACTCTGCAATCGTGACCTGATACTCTTCGCCGCCAAATTCCTCATGCTTCTGAAAACGCTGCATGAATCCCAGATTCCTCTCTCTCTCTTCGGCGGAATAACAGAGCCCGTATGTATAGGCCAATTTGCGGAAAGTGATCGCGTCAACATTCTGCGCGATCATGCAATCCGCCAAATCCGCCAGAGCTTCAGTAGACCGCAATCGCCACGCGAGAACCTTTTGGCGTTCGTCCCACTTTCCAGGATCAGGCTGCAGCGGCTTCACCAACTTCACGTAAATCTCGTCCTTGTGATCGTCACAAACCGCACCGAGTGCCTCAAGATACCATCGATTCTTGCCATTGTACCCGGCAATGAGCTTGCGCAGTGGTTCCCGGATGTCATCCAGTTTCATCCCCCGCATGGTTGCCAAAATCTCCCGACGGACTGCTGGCGAAGGATCACCCGCCAATTGTTTAATCAGAGGAAGAAGCGACTCCTCCCCCGCCATCCGGAGGGCCCGGATCGCGACAATGCGCCACTGTGCATCATCCGACGTCAACATGGTCTTCACCAAGGACGGACCCCTGGAATCCTGAAGCTGGGCCATCACGAAAAGCGCCCGCGCTTGATAGTAAGGATTGTCCGCGTGCGCCTTGCTAAATTCCAGGAGCTCGTCAAAGACACCCTCTTGCTTTTTCAGGCGGTCCTGCGCCACCCACCGCACTCCCGGCGACGGACTTTTCAAGGCCTCCAGCAATCCTTTTTTCGAAGAAAAATCGATCTTGGGAAGGCGAACTCCGCTTCCCTTTTTCGCGACGCGAAAAATCCCCCCGATGGCATTGCCCGAGCCACGGGCGTTGGTGTGCGAATTCCAATCGCTCACAAAAAGAGCTCCATCTGTCGACGCTACGACATCCGATGGCAGGAAGCCCGAGGCGGTCTTGTTCTTCGACTTGCGATCAGTCGCAAAGAATGCCTTGTTCAAATCCTGCAGCTCGATCTGCGCATCTTGCAACTTGGGTCGAAAGGCAAAGACCGCGCGATGCACTGTTTCGCAAACCAAATACTGTCCGCGATATTCCTTCCCCAGTTCATCGCCCTCGATCATGTAGTCACCCGTCGGCGCACCCGGACCCCAAAGATTTCCCGGAGGAGTCACGCCGGGAAAATGCTCACGCCAGTGTCCTTCGTCCCGACGAAGAGACGACTTGGAGTGCCGCTCGTAGGCGTTCTTCATGATCTCTCCCGTCACGGTTTTTTTCTCCCAGCTTTTTGCCGAGTCTTCCCAGGAACGATTTCCATCCTCCAGGGCGGCGTAACCGAAATTCGAATGCTCCATGACCCAGGCCGCCCGGGCATGCGCGGGATCGTCATTATCAGCCTGCAACACATCTCCAAATGAAGTCAACGACATGGCATGGGCATTACGCGAATTTTGAAAAATCACCTCCGCCTCGCTTCCGTCGGGATTCATCCGCAAGCCAAATCCACCCACATAGAGGCGCCCGTCAAAACTCCTCTTCCCGATGCTCCGAGGATTGTGGCTGTAGTAGGAGCTCGCGTGAATTTCGCGGCCATCCGACATCGTCACATCCGCGCCGATATTGCCGTGATTGACATACCACTTTCCGCTCGGACCCGGCACCACCGCGTGGAGCGCATGATCATGTCCGCTGCCGTGAAATCCCTTCGCGATAATCTTTTCCTGATCCACCTTGGGATCGAACACATCGTCCCGGTTCACATCGGTATAGACGTGAATGTTGGGGGCCATCGACACAACGATCACGTTGTCAAAAACGCTGATGCCCATCGGCTTGGAACTGAAGGTCGGCCCAAAAATCTTCACCGAGTCTGCTTTCCCGTCGGCGTCGGTATCCTCAAGGATCTTGATCCGCGCATGCGGTCCTTTCTCGCCCGATTTCTGCAAATCCTCCGTGACCCAGACCCGCCCCTTCGAATCGACATCCATCGCAATCGGACTATGACACAGGTCGGTCCCGGCCCACAAGCGGGCCTCCAGTCCGGGTGCCACCGAAAAACTCTCGAGCATCGTTTGTTGATCGGCCGCAGCCCCCAGGATCAGCACAGGTAGAATCGCTTTTGAAAGAAAAGATCTCATAAACATCAGAAGGTAGAAAATTCCATACAGTCAAAAATGTTCGATTTTATCAAAAATGATGAAATCGATTATATCGGGGTCGCGGAGTTTCTGGTATGTCAATTTCACTGACTCACCATCGCGCTCGATTGAGATCCCGTCCTCCTCGATCAGCGGAGATCCCGGATCAGTGCCGAGCGCGTATTCGACCAGAGAACCATTCCCGTCGCCATCGCCGTCCGCAAGGTCTCCCCAAAGTAAAAATCGCTCGCGCCCCATCTGGAAGAATTGTCATTAGAGAGGATAAAAAAGACGATTCCGCTTACTTCGCGAGCGAGACGCAGATGACTTCGGTGTCGTTGCGGATGAAGGCGCACTTTCTGGCGTAAGCGGGATGTGACCAGACGATGTCGCGCTGTCTGAGGTCGAGGCCGTTAGGTTCGATCACGTGGGCACGATCAATTTCTTCGTAGCCTTTCACGGAAAGCTTCGCGATGACGAGGTCACCCTTTTCGGTGAAGAGAAAGTAGCGGTCTTCATGAGGAGTGACGAAAACCGTACCCCATCGTATCGGTTCCTCGATGGCGAGTGGCTCGAGTGATTCCCACACCCGCTTTCCGGTAAGAGCTTCCATACAGCGGAATTGGCCGTAACTGCACGCCGCGAAGAGATGGCCGTCACGAAACACCGGCGTATTCATAATGCCGTGAAGGTGGGTCGTCTTCCGCTCGCTGGCGCGCTCCGTACGATAGACAATCTCCGGCGTGGATTCGTCTTTCTTCAGCTTGAGAAGCATCGATCCGTTGTAGAAGTTGGTAAGGAAAAGATGATCCTCATCGATCATCTGGGGCATGGCGATGGTGAGGCCTGCGCGGATTTTCCAGGGAACGCTCCAGAAGATTTTCCCGGTCAAGGGATCAAGCGCATTGGCGGCCTCTGGATGCCAAATGATGAGGAGATCGCGGCCGGCATGTTTCACGATTCGCGGCGGACAATAGCCGGGGTGTTTGGCTGAAACCGATCGCCAGACCTCCTTGCCGGTCACTTTGTGAAACGCCACCGCGGTCGATCCCTCGCCGCTTCCGAGACAGATCAAAAGGTCTTCATACACCAGAGGAGAGGCTGCAAATCCCCAGGTCTGGGTTTTCACCGCGAAGAGTTTCTTGAAATCGTGAGACCATTTTTCCGCGCCATCCTCGGCCGAACGACAAATGAGATTTCCTTCTCCGCCCAACGTGTAGACGCGGTCACCATCGACCAGTGGAGTAACACGCGGCCCCGCGGAATACGACATGGTATAGGGACAGTGGTAGGCCTTTTCCCAGATCACTTTTCCGGTGGCGGCATCGAGACAGAGAAGGCGTTCGTTCCCCTGCTTATTCCCGGTGCGCGCGCCCTCGGCTTTTGCTTCCGCAGTGTTGAGTGCCTTGCGATCCATCACAAAGACACGATCTCCGACAACCGAGGGCCCGGCATAGCCACGATTGACCGGAGTGCGCCAGAGAACCTTGGGACCGCCGCTTGGGAACTTCTCGAGAATCCCGGTCTCCCGCCAAACTCCATCGCGTTGCGGACCGAACCATTGCCCCCAGTCGTCGGCAATGGCAGTAAGCGGGAGTATCACTAAAAGAAGGGAAGCAGAGAACAGAGATTTCATAGTGAGGGTAAACATAAAGCCCGGCCGCTCCACTGGGGAGCGGAATACCGTGCCTAGCTGAGGATGAAAGTGATCGGTTCAAGACATCGTTGCGAGCCGATTCTCCGGTTGCGGCAACTTCTTGAACCTGACAGCGGTGCAGCTTCTGCCGAGCATAAATATCGGGAGAGCAATAAGGAGAAACCCTTTCATGACGACTCCCGCTGATCGCCCCTGACTTTGAGTCAAAGGGCATTTGAACCCCAGACCCACTCTCCTCCACTTGATAGATCCGAATCTGATCTTCGGTAATCTCAAGTTCAAACTCTCCGCTTTTATCCAATGCCCGCGACGATTCACATTGATTTCAATCATGCAAGAGATCGAGTCGGGGGCACGGTCAGAGATTTATTCACTAGGCCGGTTCACAAGTTGCTTCTCTCCTCTTGCCTTATGCTCTCAGCGCAAGCGGAAGAAACAAAAACTACTTCGAACACCTGGGCCTTCCAAACTCCGCAAGTTTCGGTAGTTCCGAAGGTTAAAAACGCAAACTGGCCGAAGAGCCCGATCGATGTCTTCACTCTGACGAAACTTGAAGAAGCCGGATTGGCCCCGGTAGCCGATGCCGGTCGCGCCACTCTCGTGCGGCGCCTTTATTTCGACCTCATTGGCTTGCCTCCAACTCCCGAACAGGTGGAGGCCTTCGTCACAAACTCCTCTCCTGATGCCATCGCGAAACTAGTGGACGACCTTCTGGCCTCACCTCGCTTTGGCGAACGCTGGGGGCGGCACTGGCTCGACGTGGTGCGCTTTGCCGAATCAAGCGGCAAGGAATTCAACTTCTCCTACCCGCACGCCTGGCCCTACCGGGATTACGTCATCGCCTCACTCAACGCGGACAAACCCTATGATCAATTTGTCCGGGAGCAAATCGCCGGCGATCTCCTGCCCAAGGCTCCCGATGAATCTGCCAAGCAAACGGAAGACCGCTTGATCGCAACCAGCCTCTTGTCCTTCGGAACGAAGCGTCACAACTCCAGCGGTAATGCCTTTCGCATGGAAATCGTGGATGACCAAATCGATGTTACCACGCGCGCCTTTCTCGGTCTCAACGTCGCCTGCGCAAAGTGCCACGATCACAAGTTCGACCCCATCCCGACCAAGGACTACTACTCGATGGCTGGCATCTTCCTCAGCACCGAGGCGCTCTATGGCACCATCAAACAGAAGTATAGTAACAACCCAACGGACCTTCTTCCTTTAGGACAGAAGGGAGCCGAGTTACACGCCGCCGCTGAGGCGCACGAAAAAAAAGTCGAGGCCGCCAAAAAGCCCCGGGACGAAAAAAAGACCGAATTAACGAAAGCGGAAAAGGAAAAAGAAAAGAAGGAAGAGGTCATCGCCAAGCTCAAGGAAGAACTCGCGCCTCTCGAAGCGGCGGTCAAGGAATTGGAAAAGAACCGTCCAAAGCGCCCACCTTACGCCATGCGCGTTCGGGATCGTGAGGAGCCTGCCGATACCAAAATCGCGATTCGCGGCGAACTCGGCGAGCCGGGCGAAGTCGCTCCACGCGGATTTCTCACCGCGATCTCGATCCCGGATATCCCCGCCATCGATCCCAAGCAAAGCGGTCGTCTGCAGTTGGCGCATTGGATCGCCAGCCGCGACAATCCCTTCACCGCGCGGGTGATGGTGAATCGAATCTGGCACCATCTCCTCGGTCGGGGCTTGGTCGAATCGGTTGACGATTTCGGATCAACAGGCACGCCTCCCAGCCATCAGGAATTGCTCGACACCCTCGCGGTTGCATTCATGAACGAAGGATGGTCCATCAAGCAGACCATCCGAAAAATCGTCCTCAGCAGAACTTATCAACTCAGTTGTGCAAACGATAGCCTGGGCCAGGAAATTGATCCAGAGAACCGCTTACTCTGGCGCTCTAAACCAAGACGTCTGCCGGTCGAAGCAATCCGCGATGCCATTCTTTCTGTGAGCGGACAACTCAACATCAAGCCGCCGGTTGGCTCCACCGTGACCGGATTGGGCGACAAGTTGGTGCGGGGTGTGGACACCAAGATCCTGCAACCGCCCAGCAATCACCGCAGCATCTATCTCCCCGTCATCCGCGATTACGCCCCGGAAATGTTTGACCGTTTCGACTTCCCCTCTTCCAGTCTGGTCAGTGGAAAACGAGCCGTGACCGAGGTCCCTTCCCAGGCGCTCTTTCTTCGGAATTCCGCATTCGTCGCCGAACAAGCGACCCACGCGGCCAAACGCCTCCTCGCCGATCAGACCTCGAAAAATGACGCCGAGAAAATCGATCTCGCAATGCGTTGGGTCTTTTCGCGCGGAGCCACTGCTGAAGAAAAGAAGGGCGCACTCGCTCTGCTTTCTCTGACCCGGGATTCCATAACCGAAATTAAAAACCGCGATGAAAGTGCGTGGTCCTCTCTCTTTCTGTCATTGTTTTCCACAGCCGAGTTTCGTTACCTCGTAGATATCGAATCATAAAATGAATCCCAAACAAGAGCCCCCAAATTTGTCACGCCGGAGCTGGCTCAAGCTGGGATCATGCGGCTTTGGCTCGCTCGCGATGGCCGGATTGAGCGCGGGACAAAGCATCACAGGAAGGCAATCTCCCAGTGGCCCGCACTTTGCTCCGAAGGCCAAACGGATCATCTTCCTGTTCATGAACGGCGGGCCGTCGCAGCACGACATGTTCGACTACAAGCCGAAGCTCTTCGCGGATGGCGGTAAGAAAGACAAAAAGGAAAAGACGCTCATGGCCCCGATGTGGGACTTCGTCCAACACGGCGAAAGTGGAATGTGGATTTCCGAACTCATGCCGCACGTCGCAAAGCAGGCCGACAAGCTCTGCGTCATCAACAGCATGCAAACGGACAGCAGTGCTCACCCGTTGGCCATCCCGATGCTACACACCGGAAGCTTTCAATTCGTGCGCCCCTCACTCGGCTCGTGGGTCTTGTATGGCCTCGGGAGCCCGAACGAAAATCTCCCCGGCTATGTCACGATCAAACCGACGCGCACCTTCGGCGGGCCGTCAAATTATGGTAACGCCTTTCTCCCGAGTGCCTATCAGGCAACCCGCATCGGCTGGGAAGGAAAAGCGATCAAAGATGCCAAAATCAAAAACCTAAGCGGACACGCCAGCGGGGCGGACATTGCCAATGGTGTTTTGGATTTCACGCAATCAATGAACCGCCAATTGCTGCAACGCAGTGGTGGAAATCCGAATGTCGAAGGCGTCGTCGATTCACTCAAGCTCAGCAGCAAGATGCAGGAGGCCGTCCCTCAAGTCATCGACACCGCCCGGGAATCAAAGGAAACTTTGGAACGCTACGGCATCGACGGAAAATGCACCGATGATTTCGGACGACAATGTCTCATGGCCCGTCAGTTGGTCGAATCGGGAGTTCGTTTTGTGGAAGTCGCCAGCAGCGGCTGGGATCATCACTCGTCGATCAAGACCGGGCTTCCGCGGAAATGCGAGGAGGTCGACAAGCCCATTGCCGGACTTCTCAGCGACCTCGAACAACGCGGCCTCCTCGATGACACTCTGGTCTTCTGGGGAGGCGAATTCGGACGCCAACCGGTGTCACAGCTTCTCGAAGGACAAACCAATCCCGGTCGCGATCACAATGCCAAAGGCTACACCGTTTGGATGGCCGGTGGCGGAGTTCGCGGCGGCATGGTTCATGGAAAAACAGACGAGCTCGGCTACGAAGCGGTCGAGAACAAAGTCCACCTCCACGACTTACACGCGACCATGCTTCACCTCATGGGCCTCGATCACACCGAGCTCACCTATCGCTACGGCGGCCGCGATTTTCGTCTAACAGATGTCCACGGCCAAGTCGTGCACGACATCTTTGCCTAGCGAGCGATGACGCCCGTAAAAAAAGGGAATATAGATCCCAGCGTCAAAATTCCAATTTCATCGGGAAAAGGCCACTAAACACGCACCGAACCTCAACGAGACATGGGCAACAGGCAGCAAGTACGACAAAAAGTGACGAAAGTATCGACTGTAATTTGACAAGAGGCATCTCCCAGACAAAAGGTAGACGTTCGCCACCGAAACCATTCACTAACAACACAACCAGACACCTCATTCTTCCAGCCTCCCAAATTGACCCCTGCACCACCGAGGAGGGAAAGTAATTCCAGGCCCCGCTGCCTGAACTTCTCAAACCATCAACACTACCATGAAAGCCAAAATCACTATCGCTCTTGCCATCGGAGGGACCCTCCTTCTCACCGCCCTCTCCTCCTGCGCCGGACCTCTCGGACGATCCGGATATGAGTCCGCCCCCTACACCACCGTCAAAAAAGATGGCGCTTTTGAGATCCGAGACTACCCCGAAATTGTCGTCGCAACCACCATCATGGCGGACGGTAAGAACAAACAGAACTCAGGCTTCATGAATTTGTTTCGATACATTTCCGGAAAGAACGAGGCCGAACAAAAAATCGCGATGACCACACCGGTTTTTTCGAAGACAGGTGGAGACCAACAAGAGATGAGCTTTGTCCTTCCCGATGACGTTGCTAAAAACGGAGCACCCAAAGCCAACAATGACAATGTCACCGTCACCAAGCGGGAAGCAGGACGTTTCGTGGTCTATCGTTACAGCGGACGCTGGACCGAAGCCAACGACAAGAAGGCACGCGAAAAACTCACCAAGTGGGCCCAGGAACAAAAGCTCACTCTGACATCCGTCGTGGAGAAAGCCAGCTATGACCCTCCTTTCACTCCTCCCTTCATGCGACGCAACGAAATCATGGCGCGCATTAACAAATAAATCCCATCAATGAACCGGGAGCAATCCGGTTCTGGCTTCGTCATGATCTACGGCCGCATGACAGCGCCGCCGCCCTTCAGCGAGGCAAATCAATCCTTCCGGTTTTCATTAAGGCCCCCTTCGAAGAGGGTGACAACATCTCTTGATTTACAAAGTTCTCAGGCCTTGGTTGGAAATGAAATCAATCGAGACGTGGATCCAGATTTCTGAATCCGAAAATCTACTCTGATGGCTCATTTCTATCGCCTCGTAAAGTAATCTGACGACACGATTTCCAACAGAATGTCTCGCAGCCTGAAGTTCCTATTAGCGGACTGCTCGTAGAGCTGTTCAATATTTTCACGGTCCGGAAAGTTGAGCTCACGAGCCATTGCATAGGACAAGATGTTCTCCACGAAAGCTTTGAAAAACTTCTCTTTGTCTTCCATCAAAATTGTCTTCAGCCCCTGGGGCCCCTCGAAGGCTCGGCCGTCCATATGGACAGTTTTCGTATCCACTGGAAAACGTCCCCCCTTTTTATTGCCCTTTGGGGCATAGTTGCTCACGTCCGTGTATTGGTCCCGCCAGCGTCCGATGACGTCGAAGTTCTCCAGGGCGATTCCAAGGGGATCCATCTTCTTGTGACAGATGTTACAGCTGACATCCTCTCGATGGGCATCGATCGTTTCTTTGATAGTCTCCGTTTTCGTAGGGGGGCTGAGTGCAGAGATCTCAAGGTCCTCCGGTGTCTCCAGATGATCTCCGTAAAAACTCTTCAATACCCAGGCCCCGCGATAAAACGGGTTGGTATATTCCCCGTTGTTGGTCGTCATCAGCATGAACCCTGCCTGCGGAAGCAGGCCTCCGCGAAATTTGTCTTTCTCGCCCAGCATCACTTTGGAGAACTTTGAGGTGATCTCTTTTGGCCGATAATCTTTCGGTGATATTTTGCTGGCTCCTGGTCTCCGGGCAGGCTTCGCGACCGGATGCCCTCCGATCCGATAGATGTAGTTGAGCTCCGGTGAGATCATCACGAAATCAGAGTCGATAAAATTCACCAAGCTCAGATTGCTCGACAGGACTTCCTTGAAGAACTCAACCGGCTCTTCTCTGATTTGATTCCGGACAAGGTCAAATTCTTCAACCGTGAAAATGCTGAGGTCTGGTTCGATGATCTTGAGTTTTTCAAGATCGAGCCATTGATGAACATAGTCTTTGACGAAGCGATCAGCTCGTTCGGCCTGTAACAATCGGAGCGTCTGCTCCCGACGGACTTTCGGGTCCTTGAGTTTTCCCTGGCTCGCCAGCTCAAAGAGCATCTCGTCGGGCAGGGAATTCCACAGGAAATACGACATCCGTGCCGCAATCGCGTAATCATCCAAAGGCCCTGATTCGCCTTCCTGCTTAAACAAAAACTTCGGCGAACATAGCATTCCGCGAATGCCTGCCTGCAGACCTGAGAAAATGCTTTGGTCTTGGGCAAACGCTTTCATGGCAAGCTGATCGAATTGCTGCATCTCGGCGTCGGAGACCGGACCGCGAAAAAGTTTCCGCGCAAGCTTCCTCAAAATAGCCTGGCATTGCTCATTGCCAGAAGAGACATCCAAGTCTTTGCAGTAGGTTTTATAAAAATAAGTATCTGGTGGCCATGACTCGTACACTGGTCCCGATATGGTCGCGGTCTCAATACAGAACATCCGCTGAGAACCCCCTTTGACTGCATTACATCGGAGAACGATCGTGTCATCGGCTGAGAGTTGCGTCGTGAACCCGATGCTGGGATCGAATTCCTGCCAAGCAGCATTTTTTGGAACAACGGTGACAATGCTCTGTCCCACTCCGGAGTTTTTTCGGAGGAAGTAGCTCATCGAGTGGTCGCTTGGCCATTCCTTGGCGTTAAGCTCTAAAACATCCGTGACGGCAGGTAATCTTTCTTGAGCCCGGCTTCCGCCAACATACTTGGCTTGGATATAGAACCCCTTGGGAACGATCCGGTAAACCCCACTTGTTTTAACCGATGGATTGATTTTTATTTGGATGGACTGAGTCGCAAAAACCAGCGGTCGTGAAGCCTGAGGGAGCGTCGGGGCAAAGCCATTGGTATTATCCTTGTGGCTGTGCGTATCAATGTCGGTGTCTTTCGTTGAGTAGACAATAGAGCGTGGAGCAGGTTTGTCGCTGACAACACTCTCGGCAATGAGGTTGGCAGCGTTGAAGTAGGACTCCATATCGACAACCGACATGTGCAGATTGTCGGCGTTGTTATTGAAGCCAGCTTCAATGTTGTCGAGTGGCAGCCGGTCGAGCAATGAGAAGTCGCTTCCAAAGACGTCATTCACCGTGTTTTGATACTCGATTCGACTCAAGCGTTTCAGCATTCCGGGTTTCTGCTTTTCTGCGAGTTGGTGCAGTTGATTGCCCACGGCCTTCTGCAATGCTTTGACCTGATCGGCCTCTGGAAGTTTCGGGGCATCTTCCGGCGGCATCTCGCCAGATTCGATCGCCTCATAGATATCGTTCAACAGACTTGGGTCGTTCCATTGCCGCACGTCAATCTGATCCAGCCGGAGGTCAGCCTTACTCTTTTCCGCTCCGTGACAGGAAACGCAATACGTCTTGAAGAACTGCTGTGATTGCGTCCGATCTTCGGCATGGTCGTCCGAAGCCCGGGCATCGGCAACCAGCAGCAGAAACGCGGCGACCTTTGTGATTCTGAAACTCAACATGAAGTTACAACACGATGCTCTTCTTGCTATTGCCGAACCGGTCTCGTTCGATGCCAAATTGCTGAAGTATTGAGAGGTAGATGTCGCAGGTGGTCTCGCCTTTGCGCACGATATGGCCGCCATGATTTTTGAATTTTCCGCCCGCAACGAAAACCGGGATTTCATTTCCGTTGTGAGGCCCCATTTTCTGGCTCACGCTGTTGTTTCCTGTGGAGACGGTGATCGTCTCATCCATCAGCGTGCCTCCTGATTCGACTCTCGTGCTGGAGAGCTTGTCGTAGAAGTTTGCCATCAGTGAATAGAACGAGGAGTCATACTTCGTCAGACTTGTGCGTGCGTCCTCGGATTTGGGGACGTTGTGCGTCGTGAGGTGATGATCATTGTCGAGTCCTGTCATATAGAAATTGACCACGCGTGTGACATCGAACTTGAAGGCCTTGTAAATCATGTCGAAAGCAATACCTCGTTGAATCTGGCGCGGGTTTTTCAGGAATCTTTGTTTGTCAATTTCGGTTGCGAGGAATTCATTCTCAAATGAAGGGGCGACTGGGAATTCGACATCCTGGCGAGGCCGGCTGAGCCACTCGATGGATTTATTGAGTTCCTGCTCTGATTCTCGTAATGCCGCGAAATACTCTTCCAGTCTCTGCTTGTCCCGGCCCGAGACCCGTGCCATCAGTGATTTCGCCTCCTCAAGAGATCCGTCAAGGACGCTCTTCTTATTCGCCAGTAGTTGCTCCTCCGTCTTCCGGTCAGTCTTGGCGAAGAGAGTTTCAAACAACACCCTCGTCGATTGAATTGGCGTAACAGGTAGCCTATTTCGCCAGGAAGCAACGATGTGGTGATGGGCATGGCTGATGAAAGTGACCACGTTTCGGACGCGCGTTAAATGTCCAACGTGGTCCGCTACAAGTTGGTCCAGAGAGTCCGGGTTCGTTGTGGTGTTTCCGACAAAGCACCGGTGGTCACTTGCATGGTTCCCTCCAAACTTCATTTTCGAATAGAGCGTAAAATTGTCCCGATGTTTTTTAAGAGGGTCCATGTGGTCGCTGAATGTGTAGTCAGCACCAGCAGTTTGCGGCAGGACGTCGGTGAATATGCCGTAGCCCATACTGACGCAGAAAAGCCGTTTGACATCAGCTTCGGCCGGAGCAGNCCGATTCACCCCAAAACTTTCAAGAGACGGCAGGAAAAGGGTGCAGCCGGCGGTTTTTAAAATATCGCGACGTTTCATCATACTATTGCTGGGAATTTACTTTTGGCGGGAGGGATTTCAGAGAATACGATTCAAGTGAGCAAAACATGGGGGTGTAGTAATTAGCACTTAACTCCGGGTCGATGCAATCTTGTCCTTTCGTTGCGGCTTCCCCCCTTGGATCATTGGATTTAGCAACACCTGTCCCCAGAGCAAGGCCTTTGAGTAAATGTTTTCGTGAAGTGGGCATTGAGTCGATTCAGTTTATACGAAGGCTAATCGCTTAATCTTAAAAAGAACTTCAGCGCCCGAAACGCCGTCACGACGTCGCCCCACGAAGTGACCGGTGACATCATCGATCAATCATCACACGATCATCTCTCCCGATGCACTCCACCGCCCGTCGCGCGTCTTGTTGAAAAGGTCCACGGTCTTCAGGACCTCATTCAAAAAAGAGACCGCTAAGAATCTTAGCGGTCTCTTTTGTGTTAAATTGCGGGTCCGGATTACGGAAGTTCGCGGAGGGTGTAGTAGGCCTCCAGAGTTTTCCAAGCGGGGGCTTTGAACATGCCATCCGTATTGATCTTGAAGTAATGAAGACGATCAATGGAGCGCTTCTTCGAGAAGTCTTTGACCGTGATTGCAACGGACTGATTCGAGCCTTGAAACTTGGCCGAAGTGATTTCCTCTTTGCGTTTGTCGTGCGAAGGTGAGCCGTATTTTCCGGTATTGGCGTAATACCAGGACTCCATGGANAGAGCCTTCACGAAGTCCTCTGCCTTGATGTTCTTGTTGATGGGAGCCGTGAAGTGAATCACAAAGCCATCCTTNGTNGGNGTCATGTGGTGGATGTCGGCNGGATTGGTTNTNCCGTCATAAACCACACGCTGNAGGCTGTCNTGCTTNCCTCCGCGGGCACCCCAGCCACGACCGGTTTGGCCGATGAGGAGAGAGCCATCAGGAAGGAAGCAAGGACGCATCGCTCCGGCGTGAAGACCACGGGCAAAAGGCATCACACAACCCTGATCGATACCATTGAGTTGTTCGGTTTGCACCCGTAACATCGTCGAGAGAGTTTGGTCGCCAATGAACATTTGCTTTTGGAAGGGACCGAACTTTTCGCCGGTAACTTCCCACGCGGGATGCCCTGGTGAGTTGGAAAGACGACCGTGGGGAAGCCACACCGCACCTTTGCGAATCTTGTCTTTCCATTTATCGAATTTAAGCTCCGGCGAATCCGGATTCATCTTACCTGGAAGAGTGACCAGTCCGGAGAGGTGACCGTAAAACTTGCCTTTCTCGAGCGGGACGACCTTTGAGGAGCCGACGTATTCGCCTTGGTTTTCGGCATACCAAAGTCGGCCCTCGGGGTCGACTCCAATTCCGGCGGGTGAACGAAGACCGTTGGCGTAGGGCTCAAACTTTCCATCAGCTGTCACCTTGCAAGCCCAGCCGCGATAGCCACCCATCGATCCCATAAAGGGACCGCCGGCGCGCCANGATGTTTTCTCGTCGCCACCGTGGGAGAGNTTGAGCGCGAAGTAGAAATTGCCCTCATGATCGCGAGCGGGACCGTGCGCGTATTCATGGTAGTTCCCGTGGAATCCATAGTCGTCGCAGAGGGTCTGGAATTGATCCGCCCGTCCGTCGCCATTCGTGTCAGCGAGACGGGTGAGCTCGGGCTTCTGCATGATGACGATGCGGTCNCCTTTGTCGTCCTCNATCTGAACTCCGAGAGCTTCGTAGGTTCCTTCGGCAAAGAGGGACCACTTGTCGTCACGAATGCGCCAGACTCCGGCGGTCCGGGTGGTCACAACGATCGTTCCATCTTTGGCTACGGCGATGCCGATGGGCTCGAAAAGTTGGTTGCGACCGTAGAGATCTTTGGGGGCAACCCAGGTTTCGATTGAGTAACCGGCGGGCAGTTCAAGAGGTTTGTTTCCAGGCTGGGAAGGACGTTTCTCAACAGGTTGGGGCGCCCAATTTTCCGCCTTCGCGAGACTTGGACGGGCAATTAAGCCGGTGGGAAGTTCCGCAGTGACGAGGTAGTTGGGACCTTTGGCGGGATTGAGGGTAATGATCTTTCCACTCAGAGAACCGCCGGTGACTTTGACCCCGGAGAGGTGTTTGTCGTCGAGCTGGAATTTTTGCGGTGAGGCCAGCTTTCCGCTGATGGCGATCTCGAGTTGGCGGTTGCCATTGAAGCGAATCGCCTGGCTCAGCTTGTTCTTACCAACGCGGAAATTGAACGAGGGCGAGGAATCTTTTTGGGATAGCGAGTGTCCGAGGAATTCCGCATCGATCGACTCCGAAATCGCGAGAAAATCACGGTCGTCCCAAAGCCACTTCTTAATAGTGCCGTGATCAAGGACATCGGGCTCCTTGTGGTCGAAACTCACCGGCTCACCTGACTGAGTCAGTGGCTGAAGAAGTCCTTTGCTGTCTGCGATACCCTTATTGATAAAGCCACGGACAGAGCCNGGTTTTCCCCGCCCCTTGCGTTCCGAGGAAAGATTGAGGAAGCCTCCCGTCCAGACATTCCGGAGCGAGAGAGTCTGGGGATCGAAAGTGTAGTTCATTCCGTCCGGAAGGCCCACGTGCAGGGCGCGTCCACTCGATCCCCGAAGAGGTGCACGGAAGACACGTGGACGATCAGTGACGGGAACTTCATTGGCAATTTCCAACAGGGAATTCACTTTGGCGGCCTTTGGCTTATCAACCATGACCTTGGAGGGGCCTGCTTTCCCGGCTGGCGCGAGAGTGCGGAGGTAGTGAAACAAATTGTCGAGGTCGCGGTCGGTGATGATTTCCTTGGGATACATCGGCATGGCCGGAAGGTAGGCGGTTCCCTTGGTGGCTCCGGATTCGGCGACAGCAAGTTGGTCCCACGACTGGCGGACGGACCGATCGAAATATCCGCGATCGGCCTTAACGGTCATGTGCTCGGTTTTACCCTTGGCCACGACCTTGCGATCACGGGCTTCGTTCAGAAAAAGTCCATACAGTGAAGGTCCCGTCTTTATGGAGTCATCAGATGGCGAGACGGTATGACATTCCATGCAGCCCATCGTGTCGAAAGTATTCTTACCTTCGGCGACGGCATCGATTTTCTCCTGCGCGAGGAGGGCGGGTGAAATGAGAGAGAGAATCAGCAAGCGTTTCATTACCCACTTCCTAAAGTGACGAATGTAGTCCGTCGAGAGAAGAAGACGAAACCTTTCATCCTCAAGGGCCCACCCAGGACAGGTAAGCTAATCTTCCTGGACTAACTTTGCCGCTTCAAGATCCCTCCGCCAGCCGACGGGTTGGATCCACGCTTGCTCGCGCTGATCTTTGTATGAGGGATTTACGTGGGGGCGCGACGAAGTCACCACCGCCCGGACGTAGAGCTCGTCTCCATTGAATTCATACTCCGCCCGGTCACCGCCCACCGTGGCAAAAACCTCGCCGGTGACTTCNGGCGTTGAGCGACGCGTTCCGATAAATTTCGTTTCGTAACTCACACCGTCGATTTTTTTCATTTCCACGACCTGCTTTCGCGCGCTTTGATCATAGTCGATCGTTTCCATCTCGACTCCGCTCGAACCATAAAACTCACCCCGCTGCATCGCCTCCACCAATTGCCCCGCCTCCAACGACTCCGACCAAACCATGACCCAACCCCGGCCCGGCGAAACGTCGCCGCCATGATAATTATGTGAGTCATCAGTCGCCACACCGAGCAAAGGCGGCGCTTTGTAAACGAGAAGACGCAAGGTATTGGCAATATCCCAAATCGCTTCATCGCCCGGGCGGTTTTCGTCTCCGAGATGATTGATTCCCGGGTGTCCGTTATAGACCTCGAAGAATTGCTCTTCGACAACCTCTGCCAATTGCTGCGGCGTGACCGACCATCGAAAATTCGGGTGATTAAGGTGAGTCAGAATCGGACGCCCCAATCGCTTCGACTGCTCTTCCACCATCTGCAAATTCTTGCGCATCGTCTCCACCACAGACTCACCATGCTGCGGTTTGATCGGCTCGGCCAAATTGACGGCATTAATGTGAACTTGATACTGTCGGAACTTGTCTGTGATCTCCTCGGCCTCGATGAGGAGAAATTCCCCCTCCTCTTCAAATTCCGGGCGAATCTCCTCCAGCGTTTTCAAACGCACCTCCCGCGCGTCGCCTTCCCCGCGAAGCTCCACCCACTCTTCACCAAAGCGTTCCATATACCGATCCAGTGTTCCGGTCTTCCCCACCTTGCGCCGCTTTTCAACACTCGCCACCTTCATCCACTTCTCACCCCGGCTCAAAAGGTTATGGTCCGACAAAGCGAGAAAGTCGTAACCCTGCTCTTTATACCAATCGACAATCATGTCAGGAAAATCATTCCCGTCACTCCAAAGCGAGTGGGTATGCGTGTTCCCCTTATACCAGGCTCCTTTCTCATTCCAGGTCTCGGGCTCTTCCTCTTTCCCGGGCCACACTGCAATCACAACCGCCAACACCACTGCCAGCAGCAATAAGAAGGGAACATATTTTTTCGCACGCATCGTCCCTCATATCCTGCCAAATCCGGAAGACTGTCAACAATGCGAAAAATTCACCCCGGCGCTCCTCATCAAGATTTCAATGGAGCGAGAGACGCTTTCTCCACCTCTTTGCCCTCAAGATTCTTTATCGTAAGAGCGAGCGCCTTTTCATCAGCCTTGCACAAAGACGAAAACGCCCAAACGATTTCCACCCCATCCTCGCGCGGCACCAAAGGCCAACAATAATTTGTTGCAACAAATTACTCTTTATTGCGTTTCATTCTTCATGCTCCGCTTATTCGCGCTCTTCTTTCTCGTCACCAATCTGCACGCCGCACCACCTTATCCACCCAAGATCGCCGATGCCCGAACCGAGGTATACCGAACGGTCGGCGAGGTTGAATTGAAGACGTGGATCTTTGGCGAAAAAGTCGACGGCCAGACCAAGCCTGCCATCTTGTTCTTTTTTGGCGGTGGTTGGAATGCCGGTTCCCCTGCTCAGTTCGAACCACAGGCGCGGCACCTGGCCAAACGCGGGATGATCGCGCTGCTGGTGGATTACCGGGTGAAGAGCCGCCACGGAACTCCCGCCGTCGAATGCGTGAAGGACGGAAAGGCCGCGCTAGCATGGGTCCGAAAAAATGCCGACAGACTCGGTGTTGATCCCAAGCGCATCGCCACCGCCGGCGGCTCGGCAGGCGGGCACATCGCCGCGAGCATTGGCACTCTGGATGGCCTGGGCAGCGACGAAAAACCCAACGCCATGATCCTCTTTAATCCCGCCACCACTCTGGCCAGTCTTGGGGAATGGAAAGCTCGGCGCACCCTCCCCATTGAACGTCTCGGCGTGGCAAAGCCCGAAGACCTTTCACCCGCCCACCACGTCAGCAAGGACACTCCACCGACCTTGATTATGCATGGCTCGAAAGACACCACGGTGCCGATTGCCACGGTGGAAGTATTTGAGAGGCAGATGAAAAAACTCAAGCGCCCCTGCAAACTCGTTTCCTACGAAGGCGCCGGTCACGGATTTTTCAATCGCGGGGAACACCTGAAGCTCACGACCAATGAAGCCGAGGCCTTCCTCGTGAAGCTGGGTTGGCTAAAGTAGCCGAATTTTTTTGGTGTGGAACCAGAGAAACCGAAAGCACGGCTTTCTCCCACGATCACTTCTTCGCCGCAATACTCCGCCAATACTCGCGACTCTTTCCCTGAAGTCGCTCGACGATCTCGGGATGCTTCTTGGCGAGGTTGTTCGCCTCTCCCAGGTCATTGGGCAGATCGTAGAGTTCGATCTTCTTTCCAGTAGTAATCAACTTCCACTTTCCTTCGCGGATCGCGACATACTTTCCGGATTTCCAATTAAAACTCTCATGCGCGGTTTGGGCCTTCCTTGATTTGATGACGGGCAGGAGGCTCTTGCCATCGATCTTGTGGGCCCCGGCGGAGACTTTGCAAAGCTCCGTCAAGGTGGGATACCAATCGCAGCCGGTGGCGAGTTGATCGCGGGTTTCGCCTTCGGGGATCGTTCCAGGCCAGGAGATGATGGCTGGGACGCGAATCCCTCCTTCGTAGAGGCTGAACTTGGCTCCACGATGCGGTCCGGCGCTCCCGCCGCCGTTATGCGCTCTCACTTCTTCCGAGGCTCCGTGGTCCGATTGGAAAATGACAATCGTGTCCTTGGTCAGGCCTGCGTTATCGACCTTCTTCAGGAGAGTGCCAATCCGGTCATCGGTGGTTGAGAGAAAGGCCGCGTAGAGATTGCGGGGATAAGGAAGGTCTTTGTAGTGCTCCAACCACTGGGGCGATCCTTGATAAGGATAGTGCGGCGTGTTGAGAGCAAAGTAGATGAAGAAAGGCTTCTCCTTGTTCTGGTCAATGAACGCACCGGCTTCGTTGACCATGAGATCGGGAAAGAATTCGCCATTGTGAAACACCTCTTTTCCATTCCGCCAGAGGTCGTGCTTGTTGGGTCCGCTCCAGTAGAAGAAGTGGGAATAATTATCGATGCACCCGACAAGATGGCCGAAGGAATAATCGAAGCCCTGGCCATTGGGAATGGTTTCCTTGTGATGACCGAGATGCCACTTGCCAATGTGCGCCGTGGCGTAACCCGCCTTCTTGAATTCCTCGGCGATCGTGACCTGGCTCGATGGCATTCCCACCGAGTTGAGTCCCACATTGCCATTCAAGCCACCATGCTGAGGCGTCCGCCCGGTCAAGAGTCCCACCCGCGACGGCGAACACACCGGAGCCGCCGAATAAAACTGCGTAAACCGCACTCCCCGCTTCGCCAACCCATCCATGTGCGGCGTGACCAAATCCTTCGCCCCATAGCAATTCATGTCGATGGTCCCCTGGTCATCAGTCAGGATGACAATGACGTTCGGCTTTCGCGCAATCAAGGGAACTGCCAGCAATAATAGGACGACAAGGACTCGAGAAGTAGCAAATGGAGATTTCATGATAAGAATACCCAAATCCTAAACCCGATCCAAGGCCCCGGTGAAGCCACCGAAAGCGTCCGTCTCAACACCGAGGCGTTGCAGGACGGTGACGAAGAGTTGGGAGAGGGGGAGTTCTTCGACTTCCACTTTTCCGCGCCAGCCTTTGTCGCTGACGATGCCGGCACCGGCTTGATTGTCTTCGTTACCTTTGCCGAATTTGAGATAGCGGCCATTTTTGAAGCCGAGGTTTTTGCCGCCAGCCGAGATGATAGGGTAGTTGCGGGAGAGGTGGAAACTACTCGAGGCAGATCCATGCATCGCGAAGGTGTTGTCGAGGATGCTCCCCTGCCCGTTCGGCTCTTTGGTGTTCTTGAGCTTCTGCACGAAGCGTCCGAATTCCTCCGCTTGATAGCGGTTATAGGTACCCAGATTTTCCCAGCCTTTGGGCTTCTTGACGGCGTGCGTCAGGCCATGGGCATTTCCCAAACCAACGGCCTTCGAGAGGAGGTCATGTTCCCCGCCACCATTCTCGCGACCCAACTGGAAGGTCGCCACGCGAGTCGAATCACTGAGAAAGGAAAGGTAGATCAGCTCATACATCGTTTCGAAGTAGAGCTGCGCTTCCTTCGGTCCGGCTTCCAGATGCAGATTCGAAGTGTCCACTTTGGGAACCGGCGTATCGATCCACTTGCGGGCTTTCTCCAACTTCACCTCGGTGTCGCGAACGGCATCGAGATACTGTGCCAAGGTCTCCTGATCGTGCTTGGAAAGTTTTCGTCCAAGAGCACGGGTGTTGGCGATGAGAAGATCCAGCGCACTTTTGCTCCTCGCCAATTTCGCTGCGGCATCCTTCCCGCTGGTGACGAAAAGCATGTCGAAGATTTGCTTGGGATGATTGAGCGCCGGGATCGGTCGACCGCTGCGATTGTATGATTGCGTCTGGGCTCCCCGGGGGCCGCCGACGCCTCCGTTGGTGGACATCACCAGCGAGGAATGGCGTGTGTATTGCCCCACTTGTTCGGCATAGACCTGATCGATGGAGACCGAATTTTGATAAGGCCCGTGTCCGCCGATGGCCGCTCCGGTGAGATATTGGTCGGCATTGGAGTGGCCGTGAACCTTTCGGGCCGCCGGATGCGAAAGCCCCGAATAAATGGTGATCTCCTTGCGCAAGGGCTCGAGGACATCGAGCACTTTGGTAAGTTGGAAATCTCTCTCGCCGCCTCGTGGAAACCAGCTCCAGTCCTTCCAGGCCGGATCCTCCTTCACCGGCAGGCCGACCCCGTCGGGGTGGTAGACACTGAGAAAGCGTCTGGGCGCAGGGTCCTGCCCGGAACGACTCGCGGCAAAGGTTTCAAACCAAGGCAGGGCCAGCGACACTCCTGCACCATGCAGAAATTTTCTCCGGTTCAACTGACTTGCGGCTGATTTCATCATTACTTCGAGTGAAAGATACTGCTGTGCACAATCAAGTATATCAAATCACCCAAACGATCGCCCTTTTTTCTGAATTGCACCGTGAGGGCATCGATTTCGGCATGATCACTGAAGCCCAGGGGCCGCCCGAGCGCGTAGGCCGTCATCTTGTGAACCATCGCGCGGGCAAACTGATCCTGCCGCTCCGCGAGCAGGTAGCGTTTCAAGCCGTCCATCCCGGCCAATTCCTGTTTGTTGAACAAAGCCGAGGTGGCATCGACAGGCTTGTTTTTGATCTTGGTCCGGTAGGACCCCAGGGCGTCGTAGTTTTCAAAAGCAATTCCCCAAGGGTCGATTTTGGCGTGACAGGAAATGCAGGCCGGCTTGTTGCGATGATCGACGATGCGTTCCTTGAGTGTCATTTCCAAAATCCTCGGGTCGGTCAAATCGACCTCCGGGACATTGGGCGGCGCGGGCGGCGGCGGATCATGGAGAACGCGTTCCAGCATCCAAATGCCGCGCTTGAGCGGATGGGAATCCTTACCATCGGAATTCATCGCGAGGATCGCGGCATTGGTAAGAATCCCGCCGCGATTGAGATCGGGCTTCACCGCGACTTTTCGAAAATGCGGACCATAGACATCGCGGATACGATAATGCCCCGCCAACTTTTCGTTCACCACGGCATAGTCCGAGTGCAGAAAATCCATCACGCTGTCGTTGCTCTTGAGAACGTGGTCAAAGAAGGCGACGGGCTCTTCCTGCATCGCTTCAAACAACACGCGGTCCTTCACATGCACCACACTTGCCATGGCATCCAGGCCGAGCCATTGCTGCACGAAATTTTGCGAGAAGCGCTTTGCCCGTGGGTCCGCCAACATGCGTCCGATTTGCCCCTTCAGAACCTCCGGCTTCTTGAGCGTTCCCTCCCAGGCGAGCGTCAGCAGTTCCTCGTCAGGAATACTGGACCAAAGAAAAAACGACAGCCGACTGGCCAACTCGACTTCACTGATCGTCTTGGAATCTTGCTGCGTCAGGTAGAGAAATTCCGGCGTCGCCAGAACGGTTGCCAAGACTTCCAGCATCGCTTCTTCCATGGTTGCGAACTCGGGACGGTATTTCGCAAACAAACTCACGAAGGGCTCCACTTCCTTCACCTCAAGCGGACGACGCCAAGCCAGCACCATGAATCGCGTCAGGACTTCTCGGGCATATTTTTCTTCATTCGTTTTATGTTCGCTCTCGAAGAAAATCTCCCGATGAGTTTGCGGCGGCCATTTCTCGAAGTGCGGCGCGCTGATTTCGACGAAGTCAATCAAGACGCCGAGCGGTTCCTTGCCCCGCGTGCTCGCTTGATACTCGATGGTCAAAAACTCATCGCGTCGGGGGAAGTTTTTTTTGTTCTTCCGAAACGGATTGCGTTGGATCTCGCTGAGCGGAATGTCCAGGTGAATGAACTGCGGGTCATCGACCGAAGCCGTCACCGGAATGTCGCGCGCGCTGATGACTTCGGAAAAGTTGGCGTTATTGCTGGTATGCGCACTGAAGGTAAACCGCAGGCTGGCGAACTCATCTTCGTTCATCGAAGTGCGTCCGGCGCGGAGCGTGATCCGCATGGTTCCTTCGTCGGGAAGATGATTACTGAGATTATACTTCACCGAACGTTTCCTCCGGTCCAACGAAGCCACTTTCGGAGAGGTCTGGCCTTTCTTCACATTCTCTTTGAGGAGATGAACATCACCGACGTCTCCGCCATCGAGGGCCGACAATTTCTCGTCCTGCTCCGGCAGGCGATAAACCAACATCTCGGGCCGCTCACCGAGAACGGTGATGTGCTTGAGAGCCTTCAAGGCAATCTCACGATAGATCTCAAATTGCATCGCGGACATTTGCAATATTTCCGAGCTATTCTTGAATCCATCTTCGGAAGCCGTCTCCGGCGGGAGATTGTCGACCAGCGAATAGGGTAAGCCCAGGAGATCCTGCAGCGCGTAATCGTATTCGTAACGAGCCATGCGACGAAACGAGGAATGCCCTCCCTCATTGCGGCGTGCGGTGGAGGCCTTGTCAATTTCCCCACTCAACCACTCGGTGACTTTTCCCAGATCCTCGTCCGCCAGATGAACATCCGCGTCTTCAGGCGGCATCTCACCATTGCTCAGGACATCAAGAACCTCCAACCACCAATCGACATCGCCGCCCTCCATGAGATTCGGATCGAGGGTATCAATGCGAAACTTTCCCTTGGCCTTCTTCGGTCCATGGCACTCCACACAGGTCTTCTTGAGGATGGGCGCGATGTGCTTTTTAAAGTTCCCAAGATTCGCGGTCGGCGCTCCCGTCGGGACCTCCTTTCGCGAAGACAACAAAGTCGAATTCGCCCGCCCCGCTTCCCGGGCTTCAGCCAAGGAAGATAGCTCGGCACGACACATGGAAGCAGATGCCAAAAGACACCACGCCGTGATGCCAATTTTCTTCAGGGTGTCGGTGCAGGATTTGATCATCGTTGATGCCGCTCCCTGTCTACTGCCCGCACCTACTCACTTCTATCGGCGAATATTTGTGGGGGAGAGCGATTCCCATCCTCAATCGAACCTACACCTTGACCCCTCTGCTAAACGCAGTATCACTTCAGAACTTCACTTATGATCACCACTCCAAAACATCTCCTCGTCGCCGGCGGCTTTGCAATTGCCGGTCTCCTTGGGCCAGTGATGGCCGAAGAATCCGCTGCAGCCCGGGCCGAGTATCCGGGCGGGTTTACGCGTCCGCCCTCAGAGGGAAAAAACTACGACACCTGGAAAGGCGCCAAGGGGCCCGATGTTGGTAAAACAAAAGTTGACCCCAAGCGCCTGCCCTCACGCGTCGACAATTCGAAAAGGCCCCAATTTCCGCCGGTCTATAAACAGAGGTGGGGTGCGTGCGGTCAGTTTGCTTCGGTAGCTTCCATCTTCACTTACGAAATGAACGTCCTGAATGGCAAGAAAGCCGACCGCGACGAGAACAGATTTCCCGCTCACTTTTCCTGGAACATGATGAACCGCGCCGAGAATAAAGGCTCGGAAGCTTATCACGGATGGGAGGTTGCCAAACGGATCGGCATTCCCACCGCGAAATCTTACGGCGGCGTGCGCCTCAACAAAATCGGAGTCTGGCCGAACGGCTACGATATTTGGCGTGAAGCGATGGAGTATCGGATCTCGGGCTACCGTTACACTCCCGCCAATACCGTGGCCCAACTCAACGAAGCCCGTGGTTGGATGTTTGACCGCAATCAACCCGGAAATAAAACGCCCGGCGGTGTCATGGCGCTCGACGGACGCATGGGCGAGTTGAAGAAAGTCACCGTGACCATTCCCGATGGGGAGCACGAAGCAGGCAAGGACATCTGGACCCGCTGGGGACCCTCCGGCTACGGGCACGGGATCACCTGTGTGGGATACGACGATCAAGTCGGCTACGATGTAAATGGCGACGGCAAAATCACCAACGACATCGATACCAATAACGATGGCAAGGTCACGCTCGCCGACTGGGAACGCGGTGCTTACATCGTGGTTAATTCCTGGGGCGAGAAGTGGTCGAAAGACGGACGAATCTATCTTCTCTACAGCGCCATGATTGACCCAACCTGGAAGCGCGGAAACTACCTCGGCCGCGCCGAAGTGACCCGTTATCTTCCCAGCCAAACGCTCAAACTCAAACTCTCTTGCAACGACCGCACCGACCTCCGCATGACCATCGGCATCGCCGGAGACAAGAACGCCAAATCTGCCGAACACGAAATCACACCCGAAGCCTTCAACGGCTGGCCGCTCTTCGGCCGAGGCGGAAATGGCGGCCACGTTCCCCTCGCCGGACCGAGGGATGACACGCCCATCGAAGTCGGAATTGATCTCACTCCCCTCCTCAAAAAACTCGGCCCCGCTCAAGACGATAAAGCAAAGCTCTTCCTCCAACTCAGCCGGGCCGACGGCAGCAAAGTCGACGGCGAACTCCACGAAGCCGCCGTCCGGCTCTATGACCCCAATGGCAAATTCGTCCGTGAATCAGCAATGAAGATCAAGACCGGAAACTTTGGCGAATCGCCACTCCAGGTCAACACGGTGATCCGCCATCTCGGCCAAAAGTAATTACCAGCAAATCGACTTCGGAAAGACTACTGCTCAACTCTGAAATAAACTCTTGAAACCCCATCCAAGGCGGGAATCAAGGAGAGGTCAAATTCCTTGGTGGTGGTTTCGCCATCGTCTCCAACAACACCGTCGTCCAGATCAGCACCCCAATCGATCATATCCAGCGAGTAGTAGACGGAATAAATTCTTCCCGGATTCGAATTCCAGGTCAGCGCCAATTTGGAATCCGACGATAGGTCGATTTCGGTGATGGCTAAAATGGACGGAGCTCCAACGGTAATACTTCCATCACCTTCGATCCAAGCTTCCGTGTTGGTATAGGTTCCCGGAGGAACTTCGGTGTATGTTCCCGTCCCCTCCAGATCGATCCATAAGTTTCCCTCACCGACCTTTTCATTAACGCCCGCATCGATACTCAGGATACCTTTGGCGCCGATATTAAAAACCGTCGCATCATCGTCGATCGCGCCTTCGCCACCCACCGTGTTCGCGGTAATTCGAAGCGAGGCAATTCCTCCGTTCGTCCCGGCACGTCCCTCGAGCGTCAACTCCGAGGCCTGACCGAAAGCTCCCACCTTGTCAGCAACCCAATAACACGGTTGCTCCTCGGGAGCTGCCTTGTTGTTGCTATTCCATAGCCGGATTGTCCCGGTAATTGTATTCGGTTCCGTTCCGGTAATGGTAATGAGTTCATCGGGGTCAACTCCATCGGAAAACCCGCCGTCTCGTGTCATCAGCAGGTCACCCTCACCACTGATCACACCATCAATGGTTAGGCTCTGGTCACGCTCTTCGCGGATATGAAATGGAGCTGCGGAGGCCAGCAAAGTCAGGTCCCCGATGGTATTAGAGCCACCATGCTTGAAGACGATATCCTGATTTCCCGTGCCTGTCCCGGTAACCCCGGCGACAGTTCCAATGGTATTGCCTGCATTCGTGAGTCTACTCGAACCACCCAAGTTGGCCGTTCTATCTATCGCAAATGTGTCCGTGCCATCCGGATAGCCATTGCTCCCATCATCAACT
>NHEN01000188.1 GCA_002172625.1 Verrucomicrobiaceae bacterium TMED86
CCGGAGAGGGCGGCCTTTGAAAAGAATTGAGGAGAAGAGGCTTACTATTTTTCTCCACCGCCGCAGCTTCCGCAGCAGGATTTCTTCTCAGCGGAGCAATCTCCGCAGCAGCTTCCGCCGGTGGAGGCACAAGAAGCGAGGGCGAAGGCCGCTCCGGCGGTCAGTAGGATGATGAACTTTTTCATAGTAGCTGGTTTTGTTGTTGGGAGAATCCCCCTGCGCTAATATTCCCGATTTTTGGAATTGATCAAGTCTTGGCTTGAATTTTCACGTTTTGGGGGAAAGAGAGCATGCCAGCGTGGGGCGGCGGATTTTTCCCCGTTAGGCGGTCTTTTTCCTCATAGGCTCATCATTCGAAGCCTTGGCGAGCTTCTTATCGCTGATACACCCGCAGGCGGACGAAGAACTTGGTTACATCCGTAGCCGCTTCCGGAGTGCGCAGGGTGAATGTGGAGGTGCCGTCGCCGTTGTGGGTTTCGTCTTCGTGCTCGAGGGTTTCTCCGGTGGGCGTCCAGGTCACCATGTCGGTGGACACCTCGACGACGACGAGGGCATCATCGGCGGCGAGGTTTTTGGGGAAGCTCACGGTGAACCGTCCGTTGGAGTCGACACTTGAGGTGATGATTTGTCCGCCGAAGACGAGGTCGCTGGTGCCGTAGGCGTATTCGGCGAAGGCATTGAGTCCGTCGCCATCATTGTCGACAGTTTTGTCTCCGGGGCCGAAGGGGGCGGCGTCGCTGCTGCCGGCGCTTCCGGCGGCATCAACGCTGGCGCGCCAATTGACAGCGTCATCATGGTTGGGATTTGAGATGGGAGCGATGAGGACGAGGCTGGGGCCGTCGCCATCCGCAGTTTCGGGCCAAGGGTATTTGTCATTGTAGGTGAAATTGCGAATATCTCCTCCGAAGCCCATCAGGATGATTTGCTCACCGCTGCCGGAGAGGCCTGAGTCGTTAGCGAATTCTCCGGCGATGAGACTGGAGACTCCGAGGCCGTAGCGATGTTCGAAGGCGGCCTGATCGCGGACTACGAGAACGCGCTCGCCGGGAGGGAGAACCGTGATGGCAGCGCCGACGAAGGAGAAATCGATCCCGTCGGTGAAGCTGACATTGGTCAGGTCGAGGATGTTGCCGGAGATGTTGAGGAGCTCCAGGTATTCGAATTGGTTGTTGTTGGTAAAGCCGGCGTTGATTTCGTCCTGTGTGGGTTCGGCCGGCTGATACATGATCTCGGAGATGACGAGATTGGTTGGGCCGGCAAGGTCGGCACCGATGACGAAGGTGGCAGAAGCGGGGGCACCCCATTGGGCACCATCGTAGGCCCGGGCGGTGACGGTAGTGGTTTCGTTCAGCGTGACGATGCTCCCGTTGAACGAGCTCGCGGAAGGGGTCCCTCCCAGAGCGCGGGGGTCACTGCCATCGGCAGTGTAGTAAACACCACCCTGGGGCGCGGTCATGTTGAGTTGAAAGCCATTCGCGACGATGCCTCCGTTTTGGCTGAAGGTCGGCGGGCTGAAGAATTGGTCGTCGATCCATTCAGAGCGGGCTTTGAGCCATCCTTTGAGGTGCGAAATTTGGCGGTTCCAGCCGGCTCCCTCGGTGGCAAAGTTGGTTCCCGAGATGGAATTGACATTGAGAGCGGTCCATTTGTTAAAGTTGCGGACCTGAGCTTCGGAAAGTTCGGCGGCCATGCCGTCGACGATAGCATTGAGGTTGGATTGCGAGAATTTGTCACTTCTCAGAGCATACCACCGGTCGATGACTTTTTGGAAGACATCGGGCCTGGAAGTCTTGAGCTGGGGGTTGGACATATTGCGAGTATCATCATCTGAGGGTTCAAATCCGAAGAGCAGTCCGAACCACTCGAATTGAAGGTCAAAAAAAGTAGAGCTGGTGTCATTGGTGTTGGCTTCCCAGCGACGAGGATTGTCATCGCGGCCGTCACGGGAGCCCATGGTGCGGTCGTAGTCCCAAATGGGGCCAGCGACGATCTTGCCGCCGCGATCTTGGTAGAAGAACTGGCTGAGGCGTCCCCAATCGGGATCCATGGCAAGGATGTTGAGCCAGAAATGATCGATGAAGGTATCGACATCGAGGTATTCCGAGAAGTGTAATCCGGTAGTAGGGTGAATGCCATTGACCTGCCGCAGGGCGACAGTGACTTCGTTGGCGCGGGTTGTGATGTAGGATTTTTGAGTGGAGGTAATTTCAATACCGTCGGGATCGCCGTGGACCAGAGCGCGTTGGAACCCACTGACATTGAAGGTCGGCTCACCAGGATCGGGACGGTCGTTTTTGAAGACGTAGCCGCCGGTCACTTCTTCGGGTGAGTTTTCCCAGGGATCGAGTTTGCTGATATCGAGACGATTGTTATCGGGTTCGATTTTCTCCATGAAGGTGTAGACGCCGAAGTAGTCGGCGGAAGTGACATTCCCGCCGTTGACGTCGTTGTAGAGTTCGACGAAGCGGGTTTTCACGGCCCATTGGCCGATCTGGTTACTGAGTTCATAGAGGAAAGGATTGCGGATGAGGGAGTAGTCGAAAGTGTAGCGGGCGTTAAGAATCCAATCGGCCTCAGCGGACAGGCCAAGGGGTTTGATATTCTGATCCTCGTTGAATTCATCCCATGATTCGAGCGACATGGCATACTTGGGGAAGCCGGCTGAGCTGGAGCCACGCTTGCGAATACCGCTGCGAGTGGAAATGGAAGGCGTTGCGGAAAACGAGGCCCGTCCGGTTTCGGGGTCGGGTTCGTAGATGAGCATGAAGCTTTCCTTTCGAGTGGTCGCGCCGGAGGCCGGTGGCGAGCCTCCTCCGTAAGTCGAGAGGAGAACGATGGGGAGGTTTGAGCTAAAGTCTGCTTCGGAAGGATCCAGAAGGAAGTATCCTTCGGTGCGTCCTTCACCAGGAAGAGATCCGGAGAGATAGGCACGCGCACGCACGAGGGTAGTGCTGTCTATTGTGATAGGATCGCTGTAGACTGGGGAGGGGTCGTCGGTTGAGTTGGAAGGGAGGCTGCCATCGGTAGTGTAGTAGATGACGGCTCCGGATTCGGGAACGCTGAGGTCCAGATCGAATTCTTCGGTGAAGGCACGGCTGGTGATGTCGAAGTCGACTTTGCCCGGAGGGGCGAAACTGGGAATGCCGTTGGTGTTGTTGGGAGTGGGTGTCGAGAGGTAGGCGGGCCCGGGGAGGGGAGTAGTACTTTGCACTTCTCCCACCAATTCAGGAATGAGGAGGAAGTCGGAGCTGCCCGGTGAGTCATTGAGTCCGTGGAGAGCGAGGATGTTTTCACCTGCCTGAAGACGGCCTGCGAAATTGAGGGTGAAGGATTCGAACTGATCACCGGCTCTGATTTCTTCACGCTGGGTGGACTTGGAATTGTAGACCAGTGGATTGGCTTTGTTTTTCGAGGCAACTTCGAATCCATTCAAGTAGGCGACAAAGCCGTCATCTACTTTCATTTTAAGCACAAGCCCGTTGATCCCGGCGGGGTCATCGATTTGGAAAGGAAGGCGAAGATACACCGAGGCGTTTTTGCCTCTCATCGGTGTGGTCAAATCTCCATCTTCAGGAATGATGTCGTCGAACAAGGAATTATATCCCCAACCAAGGGCTGAATGTCCGGCAGTCCAGAGGTCGTCATTGAAGGCGGGCATTTGCCAGGTGCTGCCAATGTTCTCGGTGGGAACGAGATAAGTAAGAGGATCGCCGATGGCGTGGAGGGTGGTGTTGAAGACGGGGCCGCCGGATCCGTTGCCGTAGGAGACGTCGGAATATTGCCCGGGATACTCTGGGCTGAAAAGGGTCACGGTGGAGGTGCCGTCGGGTTTGACCAAGGCGAGGAATTCCCCATCAATATCGAGGCTGAAGTTGGAGTGGAGAGGTTGTCCGGGCACGATTCGGTCTTTGCCGGTTGCGTAGACGAGGAGATATCCATTGGCAGGAATAGTGACGTTGGGGAAGGTCCACTTGGTGAGATTGGTGGGGTCGTCAGTGAGGTGGTATCCATTGATCGAGGCTGCCGGTCCGGGATTGTAAATTTCGATCCAGTCGGCGGGGAATCCGTCTTCATCGTTTAAGGAGGTGCCGGTGTTTTCGGCGAGGAATTCGTTGATTAGAAATTCGGCCCGGGAAAATGAAGCGAGAAAAAGCGTCAGCGCGAGAGCGGTAAATGAGGTCCTTAATTGAATCATCGTGTGTTATGCATCTTCTTTAACTATCGACATTGTTACAGACTTTTCTGGCGGGAATCTCGAAAAGAGCGCCCTTCGCCTTTCTTTACTTAGGAACATTGGGAGGATAGGTTGTGTCATGAAAGTTGCCATTCTTGGAGCGAGTCCGAAGCCGGATCGGTATTCGCATCAGGCGCAGTTGTTGTTGTCCGAGCATGGTCATCAGGTCTTTCCTGTGAGTTCGACAGGCCGGGAGATTCTGGGGGTTACAGGAATGACAAAGGTGCCGTCGGAGATGGATACGGTGACGCTTTATCTCGGTTCCGATCGCTTGTTGCCGGTGTTGGATGCTCTGATCGAAGCCGCGCCACGACGGGTGATTTTTAATCCGGGGACGGAGAGTTCGGAGGGCAAGGAAAGATTGGAGGCAGCCGGAATTGAAACGGAGGAAGCTTGTACTTTGGTGATGCTCCGGACGGGCTCCTTTTAAGCAATGGGATCAGGACAGGTGTCGCGGCGTTGGCAGTTTTGGCAGAACTCGCCGAGGTAGAGTTGGTCGATCCATTCCATCATTGGGCCGAGGTGTTTTTTCTCGTCGGTGACGAAGCCGGCTTCGAAATTTCGGCGGAGCGGACTCTTGGCTCCCACGCCGGCTCCGGTGAGATTTGCCGAGCCGATGAAGCCTTCTTTCCCATCGACGATGATCGTTTTAGTGTGAATGCGAGGGCAGAGGATGCGCTCGAAGAGATCGCTCTCGATGAGCGAAGGATAGCGATCGAAGTCTTCGCGGAAGCGCGGTCCCGGTTCCTTGGCATGGAAGAGGCGAACGGCAACTCCTTCGTTGACGAGGTCTGAGAGAATCTCCAAAAGCGGGACAAAGCGGCGGCCTTTCTTGACGTGGAGATCCTTGAGGTCGGCGGTGACGATCCAGAGGTATCGCTCCGCCCGGGGGAGCATTTCCACGATCACCCGTTGGTGGATGTCTTCGTTGAGAACCAAATCGATCACGGGCACCAGTGTATCGGATAAAATTAAAAACCGCCACCCTGTGACTTGAAGATCGAGGATGACGGTTCATGGCTGAACTCAGCGCTCAAAATCGACAAGGACAGATTGTTCGGATTTTCTTTGAGAAAAATCTCGTTCTCCGTTGTCTGTTTCAGGCTGTTCTGGTCCTTCGGAGTTTGGTGTTAATTGTGGAAGTCGCAGATCTTGAGATATTCCCAATTATTTTTCATATCCCGACCTGCGCTTATCTGCGAATAATCCGCCCCATCCAAGCTCTCCATCCCCAGTCCATGATCATCACTGAATTATTAGAAAATTTCCCGCCCGAGGGGGAAGAGGATCTCATTCCTAAAATCCATCAACAACTGGAGGACTCCGGGAAGACGCTGGTCATTCTTGATGATGATCCGACGGGAACCCAGACGGTTTTTGATGTCCCTGTTCTCACGTCGCTTGATCCGGTTGATGTTGAAGCGGCTCTCGATGAAGAGCCACCGGTGCTTTTTATTCTTACGAATTCGCGGGCGCTGACACCGGAGCAGACGACGGTATTGCATCGCAAGCTGGGAGCGGTCCTCAAGAAATTTGCGGATGATCTCATCGTTGTTTCACGGTCCGATTCAACTCTTTGCGGGCACTTTCCTCTCGAAACCAACATTCTTCAAGAGGCGCTTGCTCTTCCGAATGCGCCCACTCTGTTCATTCCATTCTGTGAGGCCGGAGGTCGATTGACCGTGAACGACATTCATTACGTGGTGGAAGGTGATACCGCCACGCCGGCGCACCTCACGCCTTTCGCCAGGGACAAGGTTTTCCCATTCTCACATTCGTATTTGCCGGATTACATCGCTGAAAAGGCCGGAGGCCCGGTGGATGTGCAGAGCATTTCGCTGGAGCAACTCCGGTCCGGAGATATCACGGCCGAGCTTGCGTCCCTTTCCGATGGTTGCACCTGTATTATCAATGCCACATCGCGCAAGGACCTCGATGTTCTCTCGCATGCTCTCTACCAAAGCGAGCGTCAGTTCATCCTCCGCTCGGCGGCCTCTTTCGTGCAGTCCTTCGCAGGGATTACTTCACGCCCCCCTCTCGAGTCCTGGCAGATGCAGGATCTTGATCCCAACCCCAACGGCGGCTTGATCGTGGTCGGTTCCCATGATTCCAAGACCTCGGACCAGCTCGCTGATCTTTTGGAAAACGCCCCTGATGCCGTGGTGATGGAGTTGGATGTGCCCTCTCTGGTGTCCGGAGAGACTCCGGAGCTGCCATTGAACGAAACAATCGCCTCGGGGAGGACCGTCATTCTTCACGCCTCCCGGGAACGCATTGAGGGCGATGACAATCTCGCGCTTTCAAAGATTGTTTCCAAGGCCCTGGTTGCTCTCGTGAAGTCGGTGGAGGCCCGTCCATCCTTCATCATTGCCAACGGAGGAATGACTGCATCCGAGATCGCGACCCAAGCACTTGGCATTAAGAATGCGCGCGTTCTGGGTCAAATATTACCGGGCGTCCCGGTCTGGACAATGGGAAATGAAACCCGTCATCCCGGACTCGTTTATGTCATTTTCCCTGACAATGTCGGAGGCGGCGATGAGCTCACTCAGGCATACTTGAAGCTGAAGTAGCTCATCATGCGAAACATGAAAACACCCGAAGAAGTCATTGTCGGCGCGCCGGGTTTTTGCGACTTCCTCCTAAAGCGTTTTGCCGAGAGATACAAAAACCCCCGGGAGTTGCGCCCGGGGGTTTTATTCGGTTGAGAATTGGAGAAGGTTTATCCCTTGGCGAGAAGCTTGGTGACGACTGCTTCGACTTCCTTCTTGCCATAGCGATGGCCGTCGATGGTCTGGACGAGTTTGCCATCTTTGTCGTTGGCGATGATGCCGTGGCCTTTGAGCTTGGCTTTTTTAATTTCCTCGGTGCTCTTGCCGGATCCGACGAGAACGTTCTGGAATTTAACCTTATCTCCCTTTGTCTTTTTGAGATCATTCACGATGACCTTGATTTTCGCACACATCGGTCATCCATCGTAGTAGTAGAATGACAGAGTCGGCATTTTTGCGGTGGCAGCTTTCTTGGCCTTGGGGGCGGAGGGCTCCTGGGCGGAGACCGGATTGATTAAGAGGACCGGCGCCAGTGCGACTGCCAGCCAGAGCATGGATTTTTTCATCGCCCGATGATATGGAATTTAAGGGAGAGCACAATGAAAGACTCTGCGTGACTCGCGCTTCGGGAAATCGCCGGGTTGCATTATCCGGGCGATTCCGAAGCCGGACGACCTCTCGCCCGGCAGTTGGCGGACCAATTCTCAATTAACCCCAACTTCAAGCGGCACATGAAAGAGGCGCGCAAGGAGTGGGGGAGGAGGTGAGTTGAGGTTATCTTCCGCCGCCGCGTCCACCACGACCCCGATAGTCGAAGCCGCCTCCGCGGCCTGATTCGGTAATTCTTTTGACTGTTTCCTCAGGAAGGTTGGCAGCGGCGATCCATTCGTTGGCAGCGGTTTTGTCATCGCGATACCAATCGCGTGCGACGTCGATTTGAGTTTCCAATTTGAGATCGGCGTTGGAAATCGTATCGGCCCACTCCATGGCAGCGACGGGATCATCGTTGGCGACGCGTTCAGCGAAGGCTCCCACCGCAGAGTCACGCTCGGGCGAGGGATCGAGGTCGCCGATAAATTCAGCGACTTCTTCCGGGCTTTCACGAACCCAGGATTCGACAGCTTCTTCGTAGGCTTCGGCTTTGGCTTTTCCGGAGAGGTTATCCGCCCACTTAAGGACTGCTTCCGGGTCTTCGCGGGCCCAGGAATCGGCGAGACGGTTCGCGGCAGTAGCGATGGCTTCGTCTTCACCATTTTTAACGATGTATTCGGCTGCCGCTTCGCGGTCGTCGCGCATGAGCTCTCTGGTGACTTCGGTGAAGGCTCCGGAGCGGAGCTTGGGGTCCGTGACGGTGCTGGCCCAGCTTTGAGCGGTGTCGAGTCCCTGCTCGATCATTTCGCTGGTGATCATCGACATATAGTAGCCTTTTTCGCGGCCATCGCCTTCACCCTCGGGGAGGGATTGCACGAAGCCCATCGCATCGTCGACGCCGTTGACAAGCATGCCCTGGATGATTCCGGCGGCGCCAAATCGTTTTTCCATTCCATCCTCCAGTCCTTCGAAATGGGCAATGGCGGCTCCACTATCGGAGGTGGCCCAGCCGGAGAGGGCGGAGATCATTTCCCGACCGAGACCACCAGGGCCTCCGCGACCACCACGGCCGCCTTCGTCTCCCATTGCTTCGGACATTTCCTTGAGCGCTGCGATGGCACCGGCACCGTCGATACGTCCCCAGGCATTAGCGAGGAGGCGGAGCTCGTCGTCGCCACCGCGACCCATCGGTCCGCCGCGGCGATTTTTCTGGAGAGCAAGGAAGGCGTCCTTGGCATTTTCAGGAGTGAGTTTTTCGAGGAGAAGAGCGAGCATCTTCTGTCGCAGGAGGGGATCATTGGTTTCCGAAAGCTCTTTGATGGCGGCTGCCATGTCTTCAGACGAAATTTCGCCCTCCTGGAGGTATTTCGAGAGAAAGCGGCTTTCGGCGCTGCCGCTTGATGCGCTTCCTCCAGATCCGCGATTGTCGCTGGAAATGACACGTTGCCGGGTGTTGGCATCGTCGGGATTGGCTGCTTGATCGGAATCCGCGGAGTCCGGACGGGCGACCCACCCGAGGCCAAAAGCAGCGGCCGCCGTAAAGGCGACGAGAGGGATGATGGTAGAGTTTTTCATGATGAGATAAGCTTAAATCTCCTTTTAAACAGGTGAGGAGCGGAAAGGTTGCGCTTTTTTTTGGGATTTTAGAATGAGTTTGATGAGTCAGGTCGGGAAAATTGGGTCTCTATTTATGCGGAAGTGCCTCCTCCCTCTGCTCTTCCTACTCTTGTGTGCCCTCACCCTTGTTTCCTTGTCGATCAGCCAGCGCGTGGTAGCTGCGGGGGTTTGCGCTTCGCCAGACCTGCCACCGTCCTTTTTTCGGAGGCTTCTCGGGATGGTGGGGCATTTGTCCCGGCTGACGAGAGCACCACGGTGACCTTGGCGGAATTGCTTTCCCGTCGGCGTAAGTGGGCTGAATGAGAGGGCCTTACTTTAGAGGCTGATTTTTTTCTGAAGGGCGGTAGAATCCTCCTAATGAGATTCTTTGGCTTCATCCCTTTGTTCACGATAGCGCTGCTCGCCCCGGCGAAGGCTGATTTGGTGGCCCACTATGCTCTGGATGAGGCCGGGGGCGGAAGTGTCGTGACTGATTCGTTGGGAAACAATCCCGGGGCTTTGATTGGATCGGGGACCGCAACGAAAGGAGTCTCCGCGCCCCACGGGACGGGCTATGATTTTGAGCTAAGATCCGGGTTTAGTATTCCGCCGACTGCGGCGGTGCGGCCGAGCGATCAATTCACCATCACCTGGTGGTTTAAGCCCACCACGCTGAATGCTTTTGATCGCATGTATGAATCGCTTGCGGGAACGGGAAATGATGGGAACGGCATTCGCATTGATTTAGGAGGTTCACCGGGAAACAAAGTGCGCGCTCTTTTGCGCGATGGCAATGGCTCGACGAATACCGTTGTGACCAATCCGCTCGTGCTTTCGACAGGCAATTGGTATTTCTTTGCGCTGCGTTACGATTCGCTCCTCGGGGAATGTAAAGTGACTGTCCTTCAGGATACCGGAGGGAATATTGCGGGTTCGGCGATCACGGGAGCAACGCAGACCAGCACGTCCCTGGGGACGAATGCCATCACTCATGCCACCGGGGTCTTTGTCGCGGCCGATGAAGGCAGTGCGGCGGGGAGCAACGACTTTGGCGGTGCGATGGATGATATCGCGATTTTTCAAACCGGCGACGCCTTCGGTGTGCTGACTGATGCCGAGTTGGCGGAAGTCTACAATAGTGGCGCGTTGGCTTTTGACCCCCCCGCTCCGCGGCCGACGATCAATTCGTTTTCAGCAGACTCGACTTCGGTGAGCAACGGGCAACTTGTGACGCTGAGCTGGGATGTGGCTGTGGCGGATACGATTGAAATCACCCCCGGATTTGGTGTTGTCAGCGGGGCCACGGGGGCGGTTGTTTTCAATGCTTCGGCGACCGAGATTTATACTCTCACCGCGACGAATGCCGAGGGTGGCGTGAGTCAGAATTTGCAGGTTACCGTCGACGGTCTCGATCTCGCTCCGCAGATCAGCGAATTCGTTGCGAGCAATTCCGAGTTTGACGATGGTGATGGCAATTCGACGGATTGGATTGAGATTCATAATCGCAATGTCACGTCTTTCGATCTCAGCGGGTATTATTTGACGGACGACGCGACCCAACTTTCGAAGTGGGCCTTTCCGGCCGGGACCATGTTGACCGGCGAAGAGTATTTCGTGGTCTTTGCCTCCGCGACGAACGCGCCTGACAGCGCTGGGAATTTGCATACCAACTTCAGCCTGAAATCCGGCGGGGAATACCTCGCGCTCGTTGCGCCGAATGGCACCACGGTGATCCAGGAGTTCTCGCCGACGTATCCGGAGCAGAAGACGAACGCCAGTTATACTTCGGCGGGATATCTTTTGGAGCCCACGCCGCGAGCCGCGAATATTGGAACAGCGCAGGCGGGATTTGTGAAGGACACTTCTTTTGATGTCGACCGCGGGCATTACACCTCCGCGTTTGATGTCACGATTACGACCTCCACACCCGGAGCGGACATTTATTACACCACCGACGGCACCGTCCCGTCGCCCGGCAATGGCACCTTGTATGCCGGTCCGGTGACGATCGCCACCACCACTGTCTTGAAAGCGGCGGCGTATCAGAGCGGGTTTATTCCGACCGATGTCGATACGCAGAGTTATCTCTTCCTCAATGATGTTCTCACGCAGCCAAATAATCCGCCCAACACCACAACGACCTGGGCAGGTAAAATTGCTGATTACGAAATGGATCCCGATATCGTGAACGATCCGGCGTACGCCAGCGACATAATCCCGGCCTTGCAGAAATTTCCTTCCTTATCGCTAACTTTGGATCCCGATGATTTTTATGGTCCCCAGGGAATTTACCAAAACCCGCAAAGCGATGGCTCGAATTGGGAACGCGCGGTTTCGGCGGAATTACTCCCACACGACGGAAGTGAAGCGGGATTCCAAATCGACGCCGGGATTCGAGTTCAAGGTGGCAGCAGCCGGAATCCCGATACGCCGAAGCACAGCATGAGCCTGCGCTTTCGCAATGACTATGGCGCGGGGAAATTGAACTACCCGCTCTTCCGTGATTCGCCGGATGGCCGGGATGCTGTGGAGAAATTCGATACGCTGCAACTTCGTTCGGGATACAACTACGGCTGGACCCATCGTCATCCCTGGCAGTCGGACTACGCGCAATACAACCGTGATCAATTTTCAAACGACCTTTTTCGGGCGATGGGAAATCATGGCACCCACGGTCGATGGGTGCATCTCTACATCAACGGAATCTATTGGGGGATTTACCACATTCACGAACGTCCCGATCAAGATTACATGACGTCATACTTTGGCGGGGAATCTGATGATTATGATGCCATCAATTCAGGGGCGGCGAAATCGGGAACGACGACGGCCTACAATGCCATGGTGAATGTCGCCAAAGGAAATATTTCCGATTCTTCGGTATACGCCACGATGAAAACGCATCTCGATGTCGATGCCATGATTGACTACATGCTCATGAATTTCTTTGTCGGGAACAACGACTGGGATGGTCACAACTGGCGGGCCGCGGGAACTGGTCCGACCGGAGTTCCATTCCAGTTTTTTGCCTGGGATACTGAATTCGCGATCTCTCAAAATCGGAACGGAACTACTCCGATCAGCGGAGCGTTGACGATGAATGTCACAGGGAAAAACGGAAATAATCGCCCGACCGGAGTGCACCAGGATCTCACCGGCAATGCGGAATATGTGATGCAATTTGCCGATCGGGCTCACGCGATGTTTTTCAATGGCGGTTTGTTTACTCCGACGGGAGCAGAGGCGATTTGGCGTCGACGATCTGATGAAATGGATGTCGCTATCGTGGCCGAATCCGCGCGTTGGGGAGACTATCGGGTTCACGTGCAGGCGGCGAGTAATTGGAGTCAATCGGACTACGATCTTTATACCAGAGATGATCATTATCTCCCGAATCAGACCTGGATTACGGGAACCTATCTGCAACAACGTCCGGCGATTGTCCTGCAGCAACTCCGGAACCGAAATCTTTATCCAGATGTCGATGCGCCGGTTTACGGTCAGGTTGGAGCGGTCCTGACGATGACCAACCCCAATGGCTCTGGCACGATTTACTATACCACCGATGGCTCCGATCCGCGTGATCAGGGTTCGCCGACCTACAGTGGGCCGATCAATCTCGCGACCAGTGCGACCTACAATTCACGGGTTCTTGAAGGGGGAGCTTGGTCGGCACTGCAGTCGATGGATATCCTTACCGGTATTCCTGCTGACGCCTCGAACCTCGTCATCTCCGAAATCTATTACAACGAGCCCGGTTCCGGAGAGGCGAATGAGTTTATCGAACTGACGAACATCTCGGGAGTGGAAATCAACTTGAGCAATCTTGTCTTCACCGAAGGGCTGACCTATACCTTCCCGGTAGGTAATGTGTTGGCACCCGGAGCACAACTCGTGCTTCGCCCAACCGACTACACCGGCAGTCTCGATAACGGTGGCGAGACCATCACCTTAAATGATGCCAGTGGTGCGATCATCGAAAGCTTCACTTATGGCGATTCCCAGCCTTGGCCGGAAGCGGCGGACGGAGACGGGCATAGTCTCGTGCGCATCAGTCCGGCTTCGCAACTCAACCCTCACGATGCAACAAGCTGGCGTGCCAGCACCGCGGTGGGAGGAAATGCCGGAACGACGGATTCCACGACCTTCCCCGGTGGTGATGATGCGGCGTTGTTGTCTTATGCCTTCGGCGGAAGTGAGGTTGATTTAGGCGCAGTCCTGGGAACCGTGGTGGTGCCAAGAAATCTCGCCGCCGATGATGTCATCGTCACGGTGCAGACTTCCATCGACCTTATCAACTGGACCGATCTCACAGAGGTCTCGGATGAAACCCTCCCTGCAGGTGGCCTCAGTTCACAGACCTACGCTGTGGATCCCGGAGGCCTGAAAAGATTCTTCAGGGTGGGGATGAAGTTGCGTTAGTGAATATGGAGCGGGTGGTCAAGATGGCCGCGATCTCTATAATTGGGCTCGCCGGTGCCTAGAATTTCCATCACATTGGCTGGGTGATGATTCGTGCAATTTGCTTATTTTTGGCCCTGACAGTGGGAATAGCCACGGCGGCCGAGCCAATCCGTGATGTGAAATACGATGACAAGCATCAGCGCAATGTGCTTGATTTCTGGCCTGCCTTGAAGAAGGAGAAGGCGGCTCCGGTTTTTGTGTGGTTCCACGGCGGAGGATTTCGCAACGGCGATAAATCCCAGTTGGAGAAAAGGCGTCGATCGTCTCTGGATGCCTACCGGAAGGCGGGCTATGCGGTGGTGAGTTGCAATTATCCCTTCCTCGCCAAGGACATGGACTATCGGCAGATCGCACATCATTGCGCACGGGCGGTGCAGTTTATCCGGTCAAAATCAGGGGAGTGGAACATCGATCCGAAGCGCCTTTGTTGTGGTGGAGTTTCGGCAGGAGCATTGATCAGTGAATTCCTCGGCTACCACGATGACTTCGCTAATCCCAAGGCGAAGGATGTGGTGACCCGCCAAAGTTCACGCCCGGGAGTGGTGGTGAGCATCATGCAGCCAATCGGAACGAAGGACTTTGCCCTGCGATATATGGATAAGGGGGAGGCTCCGATTTTCATTTATTCCGACGCCAGGCCCAATGACCGAATTCACCCGCCGCAGCAGGCGGCCTTGCTTCATGAAAAAGCGAAAGTGCTGGGGATTCCCTCGGTCATTCATGGTGGAGGGCGCAATGACTTACCGAAAATCAACGGCGGTAAAACCTGGTTGGAGTTGCAGTTGGAATTTTGTCGGAAGCATCTCGCGGAAAAGGGAGCGAATTAATTATGAAAAATTTGTTCCTCGGCATTTTTGCTTTTTTGATTTCTCTGGGAAATGCTGCGGAGAAGAATTTGCCTATCAAGGGAGGTGAGGTGTTTGAGGTGGATGGTCGGACCGCCTTTCTAATACTGCCAAAGAAGAAGGCCGGGCCAACTCCGTGGGTGTGGTATGCTCCGACCTTGCCGAGGTTGCCGGGGAACGAAGAGGTCTGGATGTTTGAGCAGTTTTTGGCGAAGGGAATTGCGATCGCGGGGATTGATGTGGGGGAGTCATTTGGGAGTCCGGACGGGCGGGCCCATTATTCGAAGTTTCATAAACATCTGGTTGAGAAGCGTGGAATGGCGAAGAAGGCTTGTCTGATGGCGCGAAGCCGGGGAGGGCTCATGCTCTACAATTGGGCGGTCGAGCATCCTGAGTCGGTGGCCTGCATTGTGGGAGTTTATCCGGTGGGAAATTTGACGAGCTACCCCGGATTGCCGAGGGCGGCGGGGGCATACAAGATAAGCGCGGAGCAACTCGGTGCGAAGTTGAAAGTGCATAACCCCGTCGAGAGACTGGCCCCACTGGCGAAAGCCAAGGTGCCGATTTTTCACATTCACGGTGACAGCGACAAGGTGGTCCCTCTGGAGGCGAATTCAGGATTAATCAAGGAGCGCTACGAAGCGCTGGGTGGCAAGATGACCCTGGAAGTTGTTCCGGGGAAAGGTCACGACATGTGGGTCGGGTGGTTTCAAAGCCAGAAGCTGGTCGATTTCTTGATCGCAAACGCGCGTTAGAACTTCAGGGAAATCCCGGTGCTCACAGTGGTGTCGTCTTTTCCTCGGTCGACGGCGGGGGCGTTGTCGTAGGTCCAGGTGGCTGCAATTTGCCAGGAGAGCATGGCAGAGATTTTGAGATTCAGTTGAGCGTCAGCAGCGAGAGAATAGTTGTCGCTGTTGGATGGGTCGAGGATGGCGGAGAGGGATTGTTTGAATTCTGTATTCTCGTTGATGGACCAAGTGAATTTTTCGGCGGCCGAGATCGAAAAGTAGTCATCAGTGATTCCACCGACCTTTTCGAAGGTCACCCCGGGGCCGGCTTCGACGCTTAGGGTGATATCGTCTTCCTTGACGAGATAGTGACCCAAAGTGACAGAGGGAGTGATGCGATAGCTGATGTCGGAGAGTTGATTGCGGAGGTAGCCGAGTCCGGCTCCGAGATAGGATCTTTCACCGAGAAAGTGATTGTACTGGGCATTGGCCCGGAGGGTGTCGGTATCGGTCGAGTTGTCGTTCTCGGCGAAGTTGTATTTGCTGCTGAGGAGAACTTCCCGTTTACTTTCTCGGTAGGAGCTATCGAACGAGAGCCCGATGGTTTTACTCTCCGAATTTCCACTATTTAGACCGAAACCGAGGGAGGTAGCGGTGCTCCAGGAATTGGCAATAGATTCGGAGCCAGTTGATTTAACATCATCAAATCCTCCCAATGAATAGGAAAGTCCCATGAGGAGGGTGGTGTCGTCGGACTGGCGTCCGGCGGCAGGGGAGCTGTCGTATTGATAGCGAATCGAGCTGCGGAGAGCCCAGTGCTCGGAGATCGTGGTGTCGATGCCTGCTTCTGCGATGAGATTGTAGTCGTTGAAGTCGTCGAACTTGGGTGTGAAGGCGATGCTTTGCCAAATCTTTGCACGTTTGCTGAGCTGGTGCTCGAAGCGTTGGACGAAGCGGTTGATCACGAGGTCGTGGCTCTCGCCACCTTGTTCTTCCCAGGCCATACCGAGACCGGTTTCCAGAGAGAGGGAGGTGTTGTCGTTTTTGATCAAGTGATACCCCAGGCTCAATCCAAGCTCGGTGCGGTAGTCGAGGTCGGCGACGCGGTCGGTAAAATAGGAACCATTGAGACCATGGAAAAATCTCTCGGTAACCTGTCGGTTGTATTGCCCCTGGATCCGAAATGAGTCGGTAGAGGTGTCGCCGTTACTCTCCGAGTAGAGCCAGTCGGCACCCAAGAATACTTCGTTTTTGTCTTTGACATACTTGGCGGACAACTGCAGCGAATGACTGGCGCTGTCCGAGTTTCCGCTGGCGTGGGCAAGGGAGGCCGCGCCGGTGACCTTCCATGGGGAGTCCGGCTGTGTCTCCTCGGAATACGCAAGATTTAAAAAGCTAAGAAAGGTCAGGAGACTGAGGGATTTGTTCATCGAGAAAATGCAGGGCCGGGAATGTCTTAATGCCTCGACACAGCAACTGATCGTGAGACTCTTTGCAAGAACACTCACATGCGGATTGGCGATTTATTGATTCTTTTTTTGTTGGCCGGTCTGTGGGGAGCTTCTTTTCTCTTCATGCGAATTTCCGCGCCGGATTTTGGACCGGTGCCTTTGGTGGCGTTGCGGATGACCTTGGCGGGAGTGTTTCTGGCTCCGGTTTTTCTCAGAAAAGAGGCCCGGGAAATGGCAAAGAAGTATTGGTGGCAATTGCTGGTGAGCGGCGTGGTGGGGTCGGCGATTTCCTTTGTGCTGCTTTCATACGCTTCGTTGACCTTGAGCGCGGGCTTCACCTCATTGATGAATTCCAGTGTGCCCATTTTTAGCGCGGTTATCGCGGCGGTTTGGTTGGGCGAAAAGTTGCGGGTATCGCAGATTATTGGCCTGGGGTTTGGCATTCTCGGAGTGGTTATTTTGGTGTGGGATAAATTGGATTTCAGTGACGCCGGACTGGGTTGGCCCATCGGGGCCTGCATCTTGTCTTGTTTGTGTTACGGCTTCGGAGCGAGCTGGATGAAAAGCAGGCTTCAAAAAGTGCGTCCTCTGGTCGGTTCGGCCGGGAGTCTTTTAGGTGCGGGATTTGTGATGATTCCCTTGGCTTTGTTCCGGTTGCCCGAGACGATGCCGTCAGCCAAGAGCTGGCTCAGTGTCATGACCCTGGCGCTCTTTTGCACTGCTTTGGCCTTTGTCCTATTTTTCAAACTCATTCAGCGGTCCGGTGCCACCGTAGCGACCTCGGTGACCTTCCTGATTCCTTTCTTCGGAATCTTCTGGGGTTGGTTGATTTTGGATGAGATCGTGACCGGGAGAATGGTATTGGGTTTGTTGGTCACGCTCTTTGGGACTTCGCTGATCACCGGGATAGTTGGTTCCCAAATCGCCCGGCAATAAACCGAAGGAGTAATTTTTCCTGATATTGGGGGTGGCTTGGCGAGGAGGCCGAGAGTCGAGCAAGTCCGAGGTAGGCGGCGCCTTTGTTCATTGGGTCTGATCGGGTTTGGTGAAGACAAGGTAGAGGATGCCAGTAGCGATCCAGGAGGGAAGTGTGCAGTAGTGAGGCGTTACGCCGTGGAGAAAGATCAGGGCGAGGGAAATTGAAATCGGGATGAGCCAGGCGAAGAGGACCGCCATGTTGACGGGGTTCGTCGGGGTGAGTCGGTGAAGGGCTTCTGCGGAACGATTGCGACGGTAGTGCCAGTCGAAGAAGATGATGGCACCCATCGGCGCGAGGATGAGGCCATAGAGTCCGACGAAGCCGAGGAGTTGCCAGGCGAAGGCCGGAAAGATTCCCGCGATGGTCGCGATGCCTCCGGCAATCAAGGTGATGGTCGTGCGGTTCGACCCAGGAAACATCGCTTGAAAGGCGAGCCCGGCGCGGTAGATCGTGGGATTGGCGGTGGTCCATCCCGCAACGATGACGCAGATGATTCCGGCAAGCCCGGCTACGTTGGCGGCCATGGGGCCGGGGACGGGGTTGGCGTCTTGGGAGAGTTTGATTTGCGCGGCCAGCATGAGGGCCGCGGCGAACCAGGCCATGTAGTGGCCAATATACATTCCGGCGGCGGAAGCCCAACCGCAGGAGTTGTTTTTTGCATAGCGGAAGACCGAGAGATCGGCCATGCCAACATGCATCGCGGCATTGCAGAACCAGGCAAAGAACATGACGGACCAAAAGCCCATCGTTGATTCGTTTTTACCATCCTGCGCGAAGGTGATGGAGTCGTTCCAAACGGCAGTGAGTTCGGCCCAGCTGGAAACCTCCAATTGTTTCAGGGCAATGACCCCGCAGGCCAGAAAGACGAGGACCATCCAGGGTGCTGCGACATTGGAAAATCTTGCGACGGTATCATATCCGCGTGAAGCGACGATGGCGATGACTGCTCCGACGAGGAGCGTGATGATGACAAAGGGAACGTTGTTCGGAAGGGTGTCCTCCAGAGTTGGCATAGGAATTTCAAAGGGGATTCCGACAGCGGTGGCTGAGACCGTGATCATCGCTCCGGCGAGGAAACAAAAGAGGAGTCCATTGGCGAAATTGTAGAGCTTGACCAATCCGGGCCCGGCGATTTTTTCGAGATGATAATAGAGCGTGAGGCGGGCCTTGGTGGCGATGGGAGCACAGAGAAAACGCCACGAGAGAACAGCCATGAGATTGCCCACCAGCAGCCCGAAGATGATATTCGGCAGGGTCACTCCGGCGAGGAGGAAGAGTGGACCGATCATGAATTCGGTTCCCGCGGTATGCTCGCCGGCATACATTCCCCAGAACTTCCCCGGTCCTTTTATGGAGCTGTTAGGGACGGGATTACGTTCGTGTTCGCTCGGTTTAGGTGAGGTTGATTGCGCCATGACGGAGGTCGGGAATGCCTTGAATGATACAGGAAGTTCACAAGTTAATGTCGCCTAGGCCACGCCTTGACAAGAAACGATTGAGTACTTTTTTGGTGAATGCGTATTGCAGTGGCAGGAGCGGGTTATTAGCGTGCTCCCGCATGGCGGTTGGAAAAATCAGGCTCAAAGACGTGGCGGAAAAAGCCGGGGTGGCGGTGAACACGGCGTCGACAATTTTAAACAAGCGTCCGAATTCCTGGGCGTCGAAGGAAACCGAGAAGCGCGTTTTTGATGCCGCCAAGGAATTGGGCTATCGTCCGAATCGCGCGGCGGTGGCTTTGCAGTCTGGTCGTTTCATGACGATTGGTCTTTTGATCGCGGATCTGGAGAACCCATATTACACCCACTTTTCAGAGGTCTTTGGAAATCAGATCGAGGAGAAGTGTTACGATTTGTTGATCGAGAACTGGCGGACGGATCTTGAGCGGGAGAAAAAACTGCTGACTGACATGGTTCATCGAAACGTAGATGGCGTGGTTGCCTTCGTCAGTGATGTCGATGAGCACCGAGAGTTTTTGGAAAGCCAGATTGCGGCGGGATTCCCTATCGTAGTGCTGGGCATGCCGGGTGAAGACGGCGGGAAGCTGGATCTGGTCACGCCGAACTTTTTGCAGGGGCTGGACGAAGCGGCCCGGAGATTACATGAATTGGGACACCGCAAATACACCTTCCTTTCTGCTAAATCAGGCGGTCAGCGTGTCGGGGGACGCCCCAGTATTTTCAAAGGAATCATCGATGGCTTCGGAGATAGTTCCGTTGAGATCAAAGACTGCGGACCAACAATTTCGGAAGCACGTGAGCGTGGTTTGGAAATTCTGGACCGAGAGGATCGTCCTACCGCGGTGGTCGCTCTCAATGACTTTACTGCTTTTGGAATCATGCGTGCCGCCAAGGACCTTGGTCTGCGTATCCCCGAAGATGTTTCCGTCGTCGGAGTCGATGGTATTCCCATGGCGGAGCAGTTGGTCGTCTCGCTCTCCACCGTGGCCCAGCAGCACGAAGAGATGGCGGCGAAGGCGATCGAATTTTTACTCACGAGAATCGAGAGCAAGGAAGTGTTGCCTCCCCAGGTGGCGAGCTTCCCGACAAACTTCATCGAACGCGAATCCGTTGGTCCGGTGAGTTAGTCAATCGGGGTGGAAGACTTTCCTGAGCGGCGTGCAGACGGGGGAGTTGTCCGGATGGGTACCCATGAAGTTGGTCAGGCAGGCCCAGCAGATAGTTTGATGGCGGCGATGGTTTTCCTCCTCGTAGCCGGGCTTGAGCTGCATTTTTAAAGGCGATTTTGTTCATTTTGAGGTGAAAGCCTAAGAAACCTTATAAGTTGACAGGGTGCTCCGTTTCAAGTTGCCTTTTGCGGCATGGCTCGGGAGACGCCGAAAGCCAGCGTGATTTTCCATGACTGAGAAGACGATAGAACGAGTTCATTCTGCGCTTGATGATTTTCGCATCGAGCTCCCGTCGTGGGGATTTGCTGATACGGGCACGCGCTTTGGAAAATTTCTTCAGGATGGGGCGGCGATTGATTTGGCGGACAAATTATCCGACGCGGGGGAAGTTCACCGGGTGACCGGCTCGTGTCCCAAGGTGGCGACGCATGTTCTCTGGGATTTCGGGGAGGGAAAGAGACCGTCTGATATTGTCGCCTTGGCAAACGAGAACGGCATGCAGTTGGGCTCGATCAATCCGAACCTTTTTCAGGATCAGGAATACCGCCTAGGGAGTCTTTGTAATGTCGATCCGGCGATTCGTGAAACGGCGGCACAGCATATTCGTGATTCGATCAAGCTGGGACAGGATGTCGGGAGTGACGTTCTCACACTGTGGCTGGCGGATGGGACGAACTATCCCGGGCAGGATTCCATTCGGGCGCGCAAGCGTCGTCTGGAGGGAGCGCTTAAGGGATTTCATGAGCATCTCGCGCCGGAGCAAACCTTTCTCATCGAATACAAGCCTTTCGAGCCGGCCTTTTATCACACCGACATTGCCGACTGGGGAATGTCCTACCTCTACGCTCAAAAGATGGGGCCGCAGGCCAAGGTTCTCGTCGATACCGGGCATCATTACCAGGCCCAGAATATCGAGCAAATTGTGGCGTGGCTTCTCGACGAAGAAATGCTCGGCGGATTTCATTTCAACGACCGACGCTATGCCGACGACGATCTCACTCTGGGCTCGATTGATCCCTATCAGATCTTTCGCATCTTCAGTGAGATCCACGGCTATGCTGCTTCGAAAGGGGGCGAGTATCCAGACATCGAATACATGGTGGATCAGTCACACAACTTAAAGCCGAAGATGGAGGCGATGATTGAGACCGTGACCGCAGCCCAGGAGTTGTATGCCAAGGCGGCTCTTGTTGACCACGCCCAACTCGAGCGCCATCAGGAGCGCGGGGAGATTGTCGATGCGGAGCGCCTTTTGAAGCAGGCATTTGGGACAGACGTCAGCGGAGCGATTGCCGAATGGCGTCGCGGCCGAGGTCTGGAGGAAGATCCGCTCATTTCCTTCCGTAAGAGTGGCTACCTTCAGCAGATTGAAGCCGATCGAAAAGCCCGCCGCAAGGAACTCGGGATTGTCGCGGGCGGAAGCTATGCTTAGAGTCACGCGTTTACCAGATTTCCCTATTATTCAATGTCATTTGATCCATCCGACTACCGCCACGTAAATTATCATTGGGACGACGAAAAGGTCGCCAAGATGAGCCCCATCGAGCGCCTCGTTTTTCGCTCCAACATTTTGGGAGGCGACCTCCGCATCACGAATACCGGAGGAGGAAATACTTCCTCGAAGGCGATCGAAAAAGATCCCCTGAGCGGTGAAGACGTGAATGTGCTCTGGGTCAAAGGCTCCGGAGGAGATCTCCGGACCTCCACTGTGGAAAACTTTTCCTCGCTGTATCAGGACAAGCTCATCGCGCTTCAGGGGATTTACCACGCCACAACCCCGAACGGACTCAAGACGCAGATCGAAGACGACATGGTGGGGATGTATCGCCACACCACTTTCAATCTGAATCCACGTGCTTCGTCCATCGATACGCCCCTGCATTCCTTCATTCCGGCAAAGCATGTCGATCACATGCACCCGAATGACTTTATTTCGATTTGTGCTACCAGGCGCTCGGAGGAAATCACGAAGGAGATTTTTGGCGACGAAGTGGTTTATACATTGTGGCAACGCCCGGGCTTTGATCTGGGCCTGCTTTTCCAGGATGTTTGCGAAAAGCATCCCGACGCCAAAGGAATCAACATGGGGCAGCACGGGCTCATCAATTGGGCTGACGATGACAAGGAATGTTACGAGCTGACTCTTTCGCTGATCGAGCGCGCTGGCCGCTACATCGAGGAGCGCGATAAGGGTGATCAGACGTTTGAAGGAGCCAAATACGAAAACCTTTCCGGCGAACAGCAAAAGGAATTGGTGAGCGAACTCGTTCCCTGGCTGCGTGGGCAGGTCAGTCAACAGAATCGTTTCATTGCGACGATCGAAAGCACCGAGTCGGTCCTGGAATTCGTCAACAGCAACGCGGCGCAACGTCTCGCCGAGCTGGGAACATCCTGCCCCGATCATTTCCTGCGCACCAAGATCAAGCCGCTTTACATCGATTGGGATCCGCAAAACGAAGGGCTCGATGTTCTTCGCGAAAAACTCACTGCCGGGCTCGAAAAGTATCGCGCGGATTACGCCGTGTACTACGAGGCGAATAAGGAAGTGCACTCGCCTGCGATGCGTGACCCAAATCCGACCGTGGTTTTGATTCCTGGAATCGGCATGNTCGCCTTCGGGAAGAATAAGAGTGAGTCACGCGTGACTGCTGAGNTTTACAACTGTGCCATCGCGGTGATGCGTGGNGCCGAGGCCATCGATGAATANATCGGGCTNCCGCAGAAAGAGGCCTTCGATATCGAATACTGGGCGCTCGAAGAAGCGAAGCTTCAGCGCATGCCACCCGAACGTGAATTTGCGCGCAAGGTCGTGATTGTCGTCGGTGCCGGGAGTGGTATTGGTAGGGAAATGGCGCACACCATGATCGATCAAGGCGCGCATGTCGTTTGTGCCGATCTCAATTTGGAAGCTGCTCAAGCGACTGCTGAAGAACTCATTGCCAAAGTCGGACAAGGGATTGGCGTAGCGGGAACCGGGATCTCCGGGAGTGGAAATGCCATTGGGGTCACGTGCAACGTCACGGATCGTTCCAGTATCAAGGCCATGCTCGACGAGGTAATTTATGCCTACGGTGGATTTGACCACATCGCGGTAACTGCCGGGATCTTCGTGCCGCCCGACCGGACCGGACACATCCCCGATGATCGTTGGGGGCTGACTTTCGACATCAACGTCGCCGGTCCCTATTTCGTCGCTGATGAAGCCGCCAAGATATGGAACGAGCAGGGTTTGAGGGGCAGTATGGTTGTCACCACCAGTGCCAATGCGGTGGTCTCCAAAAAGGGAAGTCTCGCCTACGATACCTCCAAGGCTGCGGCGAACCATCTTCTACGTGAACTCGCCATCGAACTCTCTCCGTTGGTGCGGGTGAATGGCGTGGCGCCTGCCACGGTGGTGGCCGGGAGCGGAATGTTCCCTCGGGATCGTGTCATCGCTTCCCTTACGAAGTACGACATTCCTTTTAGTGACGACGAAGACACGGGAGACTTGCGAAATAAGTTGGCACAGTTTTATGCCGACCGCACTCTGACCAAAGCTCCGATCACTCCAAGTGATCAGGCCGAGGGCATGCTCTTTATGCTCAGCGATGCTTCCTCGAAAACCACCGGACAGATTCTCGCGGTTGACGGAGGTCTTCACGAAGCCTTCTTACGATAGTTCTTCAAATGAAAACCGATGTAGTTCTCATTGGCTCGGGGATCATGTCCTCGACTCTCGGGGTGATGCTCAAGGAGTTGAAGCCGGGTTTATCGATTCAGCTATTCGAAGTGACTGAACGACCGGCTCAGGAAGCCTCGAATGGATGGCACAACGCGGGCACCGGGCATGCCGGGATCTGCGAGCTTTCCTATACTCCGGATATGGGAGAAGACGGCACGGTCGATGTCACCAAAGCGATTTCGGTTTTTGAAGACTTCGAGCATTCCCTTCAGTTCTGGGCCCACGGGGTTCGGAAGGGCATCATCAAGGAGCCGGGCGAATGCCTCCAGCCGCTTCCACACATTTCGCTCGTTCATACCGAAGAGCAGGTGCCTTATTTGAAAGCGCGCTTTGAGGGCTTGAAGAAGCATCACTTTTTCGAGCCCATGGAATACTCCACAGACCGGGAGAAAATTCGTTCCTGGGCTCCGCTACTTGTTGAAGGTCGCGATCAAGATCAGCCCATCGCGGCAACCCACATGGATGGCGGCACGGATGTGAATTTCGGCGCGATCTCAGAGAATTTCTGCGACTGGCTCGGGGAGCAGGAGGATTGCGAGACCCATTTCGGCCATCGCGTCGTCGATCTGACCAAAAACGGTAAAGGATGGATCGTGACCGTGCGCGATGAAGAGAGCGGAGAGAAGCGAACGATCGAGGCCGATTTTGTTTTCATCGGGGCGGGCGGGGGTTCGCTGCCCCTTCTTCAAAAATCCGGAATTCCCGAAGCGAAAGGCTACGGAGCTTTCCCAATCGGAGGCCAGTGGATGATCACCGCGAATCCCGAGGTCGTTGCCAAACACACGGCGAAGGTCTACGGGCAGGCTCTCGGTGCGGCTCCAACAATGGCCGTCCCCCATCTTGATACGCGGGTGATTGACGGCGAAAAATATCTCCTCTTCGGCCCTTTCGCAGCCTGGACCGGAAAATTTTTGCATGAAGGCGGGAGCCATACCGATCTCCCTTTGTCCATTCGTCCGAACAATATTCTCTCGCTGATCAAAGTCGGGCTCTTCAATCTCGATCTGGTAAAATACCTCGTCGAGCAGGGGCTGCAATCCAAGTCATCCCGTATGCAGGAGCTTTACAACTTCTACCCCGATGCCCGGGAGGAAGATTGGGAGGTAATCGATGCCGGGATTCGCGTGCAGGCGATCAAGCAGGAGCCCGGTGAAGAACCGGGGATTGTGCATTACGGCACCGAAGTTCTCACCAGCGAAGACCGAAGCATCTCCGCTTTGCTTGGTGCTTCACCGGGAGCTTCGGTTTCGACGCAGGTCATGTTGGAGTGTGTCGAAAAGTGCTTTCCGGAGCTTCTCGAGAGCGAGGAAGGAAAGTCCCGCATGTCAGACCTCATTCCAAACTGGAATGAGGATTTGATTGGTGCGGATTCGCGTGAGCGGTATCTTGATCTTCACGCGAAGGCGATGAAGGATCTCAATCTTATCTAGGCATGTCAGTTTATCTTGCGATCGATCTCGGAGCTGGCAGTGGCCGGGTCATCGCTGGAGTGGTGACGGGAGGAAAGTTTTCACTCGATGAAATTAACCGCTTTGAAAATGTTCCCGATGAACGGGCCGGCGGGTTGTTCTGGAATTTCGAAAGTCTTTGGAGCGGCGTTGTCGAGGGGTTGAAACTTTCGGTGGCGAAGTATGGCGCTGAAGCGATTCGCTCGATTGGGGTGGATACCTGGGGAGTGGACTACGGGTTGATTGATGAAAACGGGAAGCTCATCGCGGTGCCTCGTCATTATCGTGATGCCCGAAACAAGCAGGCGATGGACGAGGTTTGTGAAGTAGTTTCGCGCGAGGAAATTTTTGAAAAAACCGGCCTGCAGTTCATGCAGATCAACACCTTGTTTCAACTGGCCGCCGTCAGGAAACACGAGCCGGAGTTGCTGGATAATGCCGCGCAATTTTTGCTCATACCCGACCTCATTAACCTACGGCTAACCGGGAAGGCTTTCTGCGAGCGAACCAATGCCAGCACGACCCAGTTCTACAATCCGGTGAAGAAGCGGTGGTCGGTTAAGCTCTTCGAAAAGATCGGAGTTCCTTTGGAAAAGACGCCGCAGTTGATTGAGGCCGGTGAATCTCTCGGGCCGGTCAAGGAGGACATCGCGAATGAAACCGGGCTGCTTTCGCATACCCAGGTCGTTACGGTAGGGAGCCACGATACCGCTTCCGCTGTCGCGGCGGTGCCGGCTGATGGCGACAAGAATTTCGCTTACCTGAGTTCGGGGAGCTGGTCATTGCTCGGCGTGGAATTGGATCAGCCAATTTTGAGCGAGCTTGCCCGAAAGTATAATTTCACCAACGAGGTGGGGGTCTTCGATACCATTCGTCTTCTGAAGAACATCAACGGAATGTGGTTGTTGCAGGAGTGTCGTCGGGTGTGGGCGGAAAATGGAGACGCCTGGAGTTTCGAAGAGTTGGCAGGCATGGCCCGAACTGCCGAGCCACTGAGATCCCTGGTGGATCCCGACGATCAACGCTTTTCCACTCGAGTAGACATGCCTCAAATGATCGTCGATTTTTGTCAGGAAAGCGGTCAGGCTATTCCGGAAACTCCGGCGCAAATTCTCCGCACGCTGATTGATAGTCTGGCGATGAAGTGCGCCCATGTTCTCGAGCGACTGGAAGAGGTGATCGGCCACCGAGTTGAAGTGTTACACATCATCGGTGGCGGTGGTAGGAATGACATGCTCAGCCAATGTATTGCCAATAGCATCAACCGGCCGGTTGTGGTCGGTCCATATGAAGCGACCGCCGCCGGAAATCTCATGATGCAAATGGTGGCCTGTGGTGAATTGGATTCTCTCGCCGAAGGCCGGGCTATGATCCGTTCTTCATTCGAAACCAAATGCTTCGAACCTCAGGATGATGCGGAGTGGAAACAAGCCTACGAACGGTTTTGTCAGCTACTTCCGACTTGATCCGATTTTGTGCATGATCCACTCAAGGTCGATTTGATCTCCAACTGGAAAGCCGTATTCGCCGACTTTTTTGAAGCCGTGGCTTTCGTAGAAGCGAATGGCTCGTTCGTTTTCGCTGAATACACTGACATAAATATCGGTGGCTTTTCGGGCTGCGAATTGCTCCTCGGCCCAAGCCATGAGCTTTTTCCCGAGTCCCTGTCCGAGGAATTCCTGACGAACGTAGAGCTGCCAGAGCTCCATCGCCGAGGGGTCCGGATTTTCGGCTGGGACGTGGACCGGGCCGATTTTGGCGAAGCCGACGAGTTCTTCTTCTTGAGTGAGGACCTGGAATTGAAGGTCGGGATTGTTGAGTTCTTCCGAAACTGATTTTTCGCTGTAGACTCCGGTGAGGAAGGCGTGGAGATCTTCAGGCGTGTAAAGATCTCCGAAAGTTTCGACGAAGGTGGCTCTTCCCAGCTCTGCCAGCGCGCCGAGGTCGTTGAGACTTGGCGTGCGAAGTTGGAAGGGGGCGGGCATATCTGCCTAGATCCCTCTGAGTTCGCGAGAGGCTTCGCCGACTTTTTGCTTGGAGACGCCGAGGCGCTTGAGCATGCCAACGTAGAGGCTGCTCAGGTCTGCTCCGCTGGTTTCGAGGTGACGGCCGGTCTTGAGCTGACCCTTGGCACCACCCCCAAGAACGATGGGAATGTCTTTGGTAGCGTGGGCGTTTCCGTCGCGAATGCCGGAGCCGAAGAGAACCATTGAGTTATCGAGCAAGGTCGCGCTTCCTTCCGGGATCTCTTTCATCCGCTGAAGCATATAGGCGTATTGCTCGGTGTGCCAGGTGTTGATAATCTGGTACTGGTCGAGCTGTTTTTTGTCGTTCTTGTGGTGCGAAATCGAGTGGTGGCTCCCGCTCACTCCGTCGAGGAAGGAAAAGTTCTTTCCGGAGACCGCGTTGCCGAACATGAAGGTGGAGACGCGTGTGGAATCGGTCCAGAAAGCGAGGACCATGATGTCCATCATGAGGCGGACGTGCTCGGTCGGGTTGAGGCGTTGCAGCGACCCGAAGTCGTTCTTGCTTCCGCCGCCTGCTTTATTGATGCGTTCGCTGAGAGCGGCCAGTTGCTTGAGCGCTTCGGGCGTGAGGTTTTGTCCGGCGCCGAGTTGGGAGGCTTCATTTTCGATGCGACGTTCGACCTCGCGCACGCTCTCGAGATACTGGTCGAGCTTGTGGGTGTCTTCGTCGCCGAGGGAACGCTTCAAGCTGTTGGCGTCATCGAGAACGATATCGAGGATGGACTTGTCGGGATTCCCGGCAGCGGCTCCACCCTTTTTGTTGCGATTGCGGAAGAGGCGATCAAAGGCGATGCGTGGATTGATTTCACAAGGAAGAGGAACGTCGGGCTTTTTCCAGGAAATGTGTGAGCCATAGAGTCGCGTCAAATTGACGTTGCGGTCGATGCCGCTGGTGATCGGCTCGGTACCCAACTCCATGGAAGGAAGACGGGTGCTGTTGCCAATTTCTTGGGCCGCGACCTGGTCAATGGAGATGCCATTCGAGCTGACATTGGACCCTACGGTTTTTTCAATCGTGGTGCAGGTCAACCAACTGGCGGTTTTGAAGTAGTGTCCGTCGCCGCCGTGGGAGGCCTTGTTGGTCAGGCCACTGATCACCATGATCTCTTCCTTGAGCGCCTCCAGCGGAGAGAGGATGGGGGAAAGCTTGTAGGTTTTTCCCGAACCGGTAGGAGTCCACTTGTCCGGACGCACGCCGTTGGGCATAAAGAGGCAGGCCATGCGGACCGGATCGCCGGACGAAGCGGATTGCCCGTGAAGCGGGCGCATCGCTTCCAAAAAAGGAAGCGCCATGGTGGCGCCGAGGCCTTTGAGCGTTTGGCGTCGGGAAATCTGCCAGCGGTTGGATTGAATGTTGGCCATGGTTATCGGGTGCTTGAGCGGTTGAGGAAAGGGCGGGAGTTTACGATCTCGTAAACGAGTGCCTGGGTAGAGTAGCCGCTTTTTTCGAGTTTGGCGACGATCTTTGTCACGACGGCTTCGTCGTAGTATTCGAGGCCGCGGCCGGTGGCATAGGAGAGCATCTTGCGCGTCATGTTGGCGGCGAACTTGTTCTTGGCCGACATCAGAAGCGTCTTGAGTTCAGCGGGTGAGGAAAACTCGATGTCACCGGGGAGGATGGCGGAGGCGTCGATGGGTTTGCCGTTGGCATCCTTTTCGCGCCAGCGACCAATGGCATCGAAGTTCTCCAAACTGTAGCCGAGAGGGTCGATACGGTTGTGGCAATTGGCGCATTTGGGTGCTTTGCGGTGAATATCGAGTTGCTGACGGAAGGTGAGGCCTTCGGCTTTGGTGTCGTCGGCAGGAAGTTCGCCGGCGTCGGGCGGAGGAGGCGGCGCGGGATCGCCGAGGAGCGTATCGAGAATCCAGACGCCGCGCAGGACCGGGCTGGTGCGGAGCGGAAGAGAGGTTGAGGTGAGTACGCTGCCCATGCCAATGACGCCACCGCGGGATTTGTTGTGCAGGGCGACTTTTTTCATCTCGCTGCCGGTCACTTTTTCCTTGAGACCATAGTGTCGGGCGAGGGTGGCATTGGCGAAGGTGTAGTCGCTGTCGATGAAGTCGGTGATGGGGCGATTTTTCTGAAGGACGTGGGAAAAGAATTCGACGCTCTCGTAATACATCGCTTTGCGAAGGTCGTCGTTGAAAGCGGGGAAGCGTTTTTGATCGGGATCGACAACGCTGACCATTTTGTCGAAACCGATCCATTGCCCGGCGAAGTGGCGGGCGAGGGAGGTTGATTTGGGGCTGGCGATCATGCGGAGCGTTTGCGCTTTGAGAACGGCGGGATCACTGAGTTTCCCGGCATCGGCGAGACGGAAGAGCTCGCGGTCGGGCATGGACGACCAGAGGAAATAGGAAAGACGGGTGGCAATTTCGAAATCGTTGAGCTTCCATTCGTCTTTGCCTGCTTGGTTGTGTTCGGCGCGGAAAAGAAAGCGCGGATTGATGAGGAGGGCGGTGAACGGAGCGCGAAGGGAATCGGCGAAAGACTTGCCGCTCTTCGTTTCGCGCTGAAAGGCATTCATGAGCGGAGCCATGTCGTCTTCGCTCACGCGCCGGCGATAGGCAAGGGTGGCGTGGTAGCTGAGAATCTCCTTTGCCGTTGCTTCGGTGTCCTTGGGCGTTTCCGGCTGCTTGAAGATGGCGCGCTTTTTGAGTCCAGGACTGAGGTAGACCGAAGCGATGACTTTTTTGGCGGCGGAGAGATATTTTTCGAGAAGGGCCGGGCTGGAGAAGAGCGCGGCGGCGGTGTTGTCGAATCCTTCCCCGCCTGCCCCATCGGCCGGGAAGTCCTGGCTCGGGTTGAAATTCACTCCGAAGAGATCGCGCACGGTGTAGTGGTATTCGTTTCGGTTGAGACGGCGCAGGGTGACGCGGCCGGCTTTCTGGGGAACGTCGCCGGTTTTGATGCGATTATTGATATTCGAGAGGGCATCGATGAGTTGCTTGCGCTCGGCATCGGTTGGGAGAACGTCTTCGTCATCGGGTGGCATGTCGCCGGACTCGATTTGATCGATGATATTGTCGAGCAGGGCGTGCTTTTGAAAAGCGGCCTCCAGGCTGTCGAGGTCATGTAAGGTGATGTCGCCCTTTTGCTTTTTTTCACCGTGGCAGGAGTAGCAATGCTTTTTAAAAAGGGCGCGCGTGGCGTCGGCAAACTCATCGGCCCAAAGGGACGGGGAGATGAGTGAGAGCAGGCCAAGGGTGAGAAGGAGACGCATTGGGAGAGGATACCGGTTGGGACAAGGGTGTTTGTCAGAGAATGAGCGCCTTTTCAAGAGCGAGAAATTTAGGTTGAAACCTTAGGGGAATTCGGGAGGTAATGCCCCACCATGATGAGCCGATGCCTTCTCTCGCTTTCCTGTCTGGCTATTTCAGGAGCCTCCTTGATCGCCAAACAGCCCAACGTCCTGATTCTTTATGCCGACGATTTGGGCTTTGGAGATCTGGGTTGTTACAATTCAAAGAGCAAGATTCCCACACCGCATCTGGATCAGTTGGCCAAGGAGGGAATGCGCTTTACCGACGGGCATTCGTCCTCCGGCATTTGTACGCCATCGCGCTATGCCTTGCTGACGGGACGTCACCATTGGCGGGATTTTCATGGCATTGTGAATGCCTTTGGCGGGTCGGTGTTCAAACCCGAGCGCTTGACGATGCCGGAGATGTTGAAGGAGAAAGGATTCGACACGGCGGTGATCGGAAAGTGGCATCTCGGCTGGGATTGGGAGGTGCTGAAGAAGCCAGATGCCAAACCGACGGAGGTGACGCAGTGGAATCGCAAGAAGAAGCAATGGGGTCCGGAGGCCTTTGACTGGAGTAAGAAGATTCCCGACGGGCCGCTCGCACATGGTTTTGATTATTACTTCGGGGATACTGTGATCAACTTTCCACCTTATTGCTGGATTGAAAACGACAAGGTGGTGAGCCCGCCGGACGCCATCATGGATACTTCGAAGTTCAAAAAAATTAAGGAAGGGAACTGGGAATTTCGGCCTGGTCCAATGATCAAGGGATGGGATCCTTATGAGAATATCCCGGTGACCACCAGGAAGGGCGTGGAGTATATCAAGGAGAAGGCCAAGACGGATAAGCCCTTCTTTCTCTTCTTCGCCTACCCGTCGCCACATGCGCCGATCATTCCCAATGACGAATTCGACGGGAAATCGGGAGCGGGTCCCTACGGGGATTTTGTTCATGAAACGGATCACTCGATTGGGCAACTCCTCAAAGCGTTGAAGGAATCTGGCCAAGCCGAGAATACGCTGGTGATCTTCACGGCAGACAATGGGCCCGAGCACTATGCTTATGCACGGGATGAGAAATACGATCATTGGTCGTCGTATCCGCTGAGGGGATTGAAGCGCGATATCTACGAGGGCGGACATCACGTGCCGTTTATCATCAAGTATCCCGGCGTGATCAAACCGGGGACCTTGAATGAGTCGCTCGTTTCGCAGATCGACTTCATGGCGACGATTGCCTCGGTGGTGGGATTTGAATTACCCAAGAAAAATGCGGCGGAGGATTCGCATGATCTGATGCCTCTTCTGAGGGGCGAGGTGAAGTCGGTGCGTTCGACACACATTCACAATACGAGCAGCGGTCGCTACGCCATTCGTGATGGCGATTGGGTCTTGGTCGATACCAAGAGCGGATACGTTTCTCGTCGGGATAAGAACTGGGAGAAGAAGCATGGCTACCCCGAAAAGGAAAATGCGGAAGCGAAGCTCTTTAATTTGAAGGAGGACATTGGGCAGAGAAACGATCTCGCTGCGAGACATCCCGGGAAGGTGAAGAAGATGCAGGCGCTTTTGAAAAAAATCCGCGAACAAGGCCATTCCGCGCCGAGGTTGGCGAAGTAGATGCAGCCTCAGCGCCATCGTGGAAAATCTGGCAAGGGGATTCTCCCCTCCGGTCGGCTTGGAAGCGCTGAGCTCCTTACTGGGTTGCCAGGATTGTCCTGAGGTTTTTATCCAAGAATTGAGTCGATTCGTTTGCGGTAGTCTGACGGGGAACAGTGCATGATACGCTGGAAGCTGCGGCTGAAGTGGGCGTGGTCGTGAAAGCCGCAGTCAAGGGCGATGGTAGAGACGGTTTCATTGCTTTCCTGTAGCTTCCGGACTGCTGCGTCGACCCGGATTTGTAAGAGGTATTGTCGGGCGCTTGTTCCAAAGGCCTGACGGAAGCGGCGGTTGAACTGGCTCTCCGAGGTGCCTGCCATGCGGGCTAGGGCCGGGGTGGCAATGGGCTCGCCGTAGTGATTGTGCAGATGGGAGACCACCTTCGCAAAGCGGCCGATCATGCCGGAGTGATCCCGGAACTCCTCGACGCGGCGGGAGAATCCAGCGACGCCGATCACGTTTCCTTTGGCATCACGCATGGGGATTTTACTGGTGATGACGAGACGGGGAGAGCGAATGGATTCGGGCAGGGCTTCAATGCGATTGAACACGGGTTCTCCCGACGTCATGACAGCATAATCGTCTTCCTGATAGGCCTTCGCCCGGTCCGGTTGGAAGAAGTCATAGTCCGTTTTACCAATGGCCTCGGATTCGTTCGAGACTCCGCAGAATTCGCATCCCCGACGGTTCAAGGCGATGAATTGTCCCCGGGTATTCTTGAGGAAGAAAGAGGCATTGGGGACGAGATCGAAGAGCATCAACAACTGTTCTCGGGGAAGTTCCTTCAGAAAGGTGGTTCGGAGTTTGTTTGTATGATTCATGCGTGAAATTTACACAAACAAGATTTTGCAATGCAAGACGATTGCGACCTTTCGTGGCACACTGTCCCACCATGTTGAGAGTCGGCCTCTTCTTTTTAAGCTCATTTGGAATCGCGATTGATTCCGTTCAGGCGGCGGTGAATTTTAATCGCGACATTCGCCCTATTCTTTCGGCGAACTGTTTCGCCTGTCATGGACCGGACAAGGAGTCCCGCGAAGGCGGGCTTCGGCTCGATACAGCCAAGGGTGCGAAGGAGGCCCTCGGGCCGGTCGAAGACAGTGAGTTGATTTATCGGATTGAAACGGATGATGAAGAGGACCTCATGCCTCCGGAGGACACGGGTCATTCGTTGACGGTGGCGCAGAAAAAATTGCTTCGTGAGTGGGTGGCGTCCGGTGGGGAATACGATAAGCATTGGGCCTTCGAGGGCCCGGTGAAAGCTCCCATGCCGGAAGGTGAGCATCCAGTTGACTACTTCGTGGGGAAGAGACTCAAAGAAGCGGGGATTGTTTTCTCGGAAGAGGCCGATCGATACACGCTGATCCGGAGGCTCTCGCTCGATTTGACCGGATTACCCCCGACGCTTGAGGAGGCAGATTCTTTTGTAAAGTCGGGAGATATTAATGCCGTCGTGGATCGGCTGCTTGTCTCGAAATCATTCGGAGAACATTGGGCGCGGATGTGGCTGGATCTGGCGCGATACGCCGACACCAAGGGATATGAGAAAGACCGGCATCGGGACATCTGGCGTTACCGGGATTGGGTGATCGAGGCGCTCAACCGGGACATGCCATACGATCAGTTTACGACTGAACAACTGGCGGGCGATTTGCTGCCCAAGCCCGATTCCGAGAAGCTCCTGGCGACGGCATTTCATCGCAATACGATGGAGAACGACGAGGGCGGAACGGATGATGAAGAATTTCGCGTGGCGGCGGTGAAGGACCGGGTCGATACCACGGTGCAGGTTTGGATGGGGCTTACGATGGGTTGTGCGAAATGCCACACTCACAAATACGACCCGATCAGTATCGAGGATTACTATTCTTTCTACGCCTTCTTTAATCAGACTGAAGATGCCGACCGCACCGGTCCGGTGGTCCCGACTCCGACGGCGGCCCAGCGTGAGGCGATTGCAAATACGCAAGCCAGGATTGAGGTCTTGAAGACGGGACTCAAAACCAAGCCGGTGGGTTACCAAGAGGCTTTCGAGAAATGGAAAGCGCAATTTGAAAAGTCTCCGCCTTGGCAACCGCTGAAGCTGTCGGGGATGAAATCGAAACGAGGGGTGAAGCTCACCCAGTCGGAGGACGGCACTTTGAGTGTGGCTGGAGAAAATCCGGAGAAGGACACTTGGACTCTTACCTTGGAAGTTCCAGGAGATATTCCGGTGACTGCTTTCCGAATCGAAACCTTTCCCAAGAAAGCGGGTGGGAAATGGAAGGATAAGAATGTGGCTTTGCGGGAGTTGACGGCGGAGTGGGTTCAGGACGGCCAGAAAGCTACGACGTTAAATTTGGTTAATCCGCGCGCCGATTTTTCGCAGCGGGGATGGGAAGTGGCGAAAGTGATTGATGGGAGTATCGAAGCGGGTTGGGCCTTTTCTCCAAAAGCGGCCGAAGCACATGTGGCGGTCTTTGATTTTGAGAGAGCCCTTACTGGCGGGAAACTTCGCTTAACCCTGGAGCAGGAGTATGGGCAGGGACTCCTTTTTGAATCGTTTCGTCTTTCGGTGAGTTCGCATCCGCCCAGAGAACTGGTGGCTCGGGTGGATTCCAAAGAAGGGTTGGAGCTCAAATTTTCCAAGGAGGTGTTTGAGCCTACCAAGAAGATTCATGCCGAGTTGCAAGCGGCGCAAAAGCAGTTGGCCGGACTTCAAGGTGGTATCTCAAAGACCCCGATCATGCGGGAGTTGGATGGGAAGCGCCGTCGGGTCACGAAGGTTCACAATCGGGGCAATTTTCTCGATCAGGGAAAAGAAGTTGGGCCAAGTTTGCCAGAGCTTTTTGGAGAACTGCCGGCAGGGGCGCCGAAGAATCGCCTCGGCGTTGCGAAGTGGTTGATGCAGTCGGAAAACCCGCTCACTGCCCGGGTCATGGTGAATCGCGTCTGGGCGCGATTGTTTGGAGTTGGGATTGTTGAGACGGAGGAGGATTTTGGTTCCCAGGGGACGGTGCCCTCGCATCCGGAATTGCTCGATTGGCTCGCGGTGGACTATCGGGAAAAGGGCTGGTCTTTGAAGAAGTTGCTTAAGACCATCGTCTTGTCGGAAACCTACCGTCAGAGTTCTGTGGTGACTCCGGCCATGCTGGAGGCAGATCCACGGAATCGTCTCCTTAGCCGGGCTCCACGCTTTCGTCTTTCGGCAGAAGTGGTGCGGGATCAGGCCCTGGTTGGGTCCGGTTTGTTGACGCGAAAATTGGGTGGTCCGTCGGTCATGCCGCCGCAGCCTGCAGGTGTTTGGAAGTCAACCTACAGTGGCAATAAATGGAAGAATGCCACTGGTCCAGATCGCTACCGACGGGGGCTTTATACCTATTTGAAACGCACTAGTCCGCATCCGGCTTTGATGACCTTTGATGCAGGGTCGGGCGAGGTTTGTCAGATTCGGCGGGTTCGCACGAATACGCCGCTGCAAGCACTGGTGACCTTGAATGATACGGCCTTCGTAGAGGCGGCGGGTGCGCTTTCCAAGCGAATGAAAAACCTAGCTCATGGCTTTCGTCTTGTATTGACCCGTCCGCCGACTGAGAGGGAATTGCAGCGACTGACAGCCCTCTACGATGAATTGACGCGTGACTTCGAACAGCGCCCCGAGGATGCGAAGGCTCTACTCATGTCGGCTGGCTTGAGTGAGGGGGACGCCGCCTTGGTCGCGGTGGCCAATGTCTTATTGAATCTAGATGAAGCACTCATGAAACCATGAAGATGAATCTTATTTTTAAGGTGATCCTGATCCTGGGAGTGAGTTCTTCCGCCCGGGGAATTCCCAAAAATCTTGTCGCTCTGGATCGTCAACTCAGAGTGGATCTGCAATGGGAGGGGCCCAGCTATAGCGATACGATTTATCAAATCCAGCGGTCGGAGAAGCCCGGAGGCCCCTTCACGACTCTTCCCGACACCGCAACCTTTCCCATCTACAGCGATTACGTCGGTCAGTCAGAGCAGACTTATTATTATCGGGTCAGAGAGGTCTCTGCGAAGGGAGGATCGTTCACGCTACTCTCTGAATGGACCCAGCCGGTCGGTGGGACCACTCGTGCTCGAGACCGTGTCGGATTGATTGATGAAGTGATGGAGGCTTCGGTTCGAATCGCTACGGTGGGGAGTCATCCGCATTCCGGCTTAACGGGAGAATGGGTGACCACTCGTGGCCTTCCTCGTCGCGCGGAATGGAAAGTAGGAGCCAGCGGGGCTACCGGGATGGGTCTGGCGAATTATGTGGTTGCGGCGGAGCGAGGTTATCTTGATCGGACCAAGGCAGCGGAAATGGTGTTGAAAGCACTGCGGTTTCTGGACCGGAAGGCGGAGCGATTCCATGGAGCATTCTCGCACTGGATTAATCATGAAAGCGGCAAGGCCCTGCCATTTTCGAAATTCGATGATGGCGGCGATATAGTGGAAACTGCCCTTCTTGTTCAGGGAATTATTATCGCGAGGCAATACTTCACAAACGACTCTGCTGTTGAGCAGGAACTCCGTGAGACGGCCAATAAGATTTGGCGTGAGGTTGATTGGAACTGGTATCGCAAGGACGGCTCCGCAGCCCTCTATTGGCATTGGTCTCCAAAACATGGCTGGAAAATGAACATGCCGGTGAAGGGGTTCAATGAATCGGAAATTCTGTATATTCTGGGAATGGCTTCTCCTACGAATGCCATCCCGGTGTCTTCTTACTTCGAGGGATGGCGGAGTGATTATTTTGGTCACGAGCGAAATCATTTTGGAACGCGACTGGAGCTGGGCCGGGGACTCGGTGGGTGCACTTTTTGGTATTATTATTCCTACCTCGGACTGAATCCACGCGAGATGATTTACAAGGGCCGGAGCTATCGGGATCACTTCCGTGATCTGTGCACGGTTCAGATTAATTCGATGCGCTCCCAGGCGAAGCACTACCGGGGTTATGATCAATTGTGGGGGCTGACGGCAGCTCCCGGGCCCGATGGATACTCCGGATTTAAGCCGGGCAAGCTGGATAATGGCACGATTGTTCCGGCTGCTTCCCTATCCGCCTATTTGTATGCCCCGGAGGCTTCCCGTCAGTCCCTCGAGACGATGTATTATCAGCATGGCGACAAAATTTGGCAGGAGTTCGGCTTCCTGGAATCCTTCAATCTGACACGGGATTGGCAGCACTCGGGTTACCTTGGCATTGATGCGGGTCCTGTTGCACCGATGTTGGAAAACTATCGCACGGGACTGCTTTGGAAGCTCTTCATGAATGCTCCGGAAATTCGCACGGCCATGAAGAAACTGAAATCCGACCCCCGGTGGAATTTATAAACGAACTGATGATGATGAACTTGAAGATTGAACAAACACGCGCGCAGACTCGCCGTCATTTTTTCGGGCAGGCCGGTCTTGGATTTGGAGCCTTGGCCTTGAGTGATCTTTTGGCTGCGGACACTAAACCGGCTTTCCAAATCCCAGCAAAAGCCAAGTCGATCATCTACCTGCACATGGCGGGTTCGCCTTCGCAGATTGATTTGTTTGAGAACAAGCCCGCCTTGACGAAATTCCACGGAAAGGAATGCCCTCAGGAATATCTCGAAGGGAAACGATTTGCCTTCATCAAGGGTGTTCCCAAGATGATGGGGCCGGTTTTCAATTACGCCCAACGTGGCGAGAGTGGCCAGTGGATCAGCGATCTTCTCCCGGGCTTGAGTTCGGTGATCGACGATGTGTGCGTCATTCGCTCGATGCACACCGATCAATTTAATCACTCGCCGGCCCAGCTTCTTTTGCAAACGGGGAATTCCTTGTTGGGTTCCCCTTCGATGGGATCGTGGGTCACTTATGGCCTCGGGAGCGAGAACAAGGATCTACCTGGCTTTATGGTGCTGGCTTCGGGAGGCAAAACTCCCAGTGCCGGGAAGTCGCTGTGGGGCTCGGGCTTTCTGCCGACGCTTTATCAGGGAGTGCAATGCCGCACCGATGGGGGTGATCCCATTTTATATTTATCCGATCCCAAGGGAATGAGTCGGGAGGCCCGGCGCAAGACCCTCGATGCGCTCAAGGATCTGAATGACTACCAGCATCAGCACATTGGTGACCCGGAAACACTCTCGCGTATTGCGCAATATGAGTTGGCGTTTCGGATGCAGGCTTCGGTGCCGGAGGTGATGGACATCAGCAAGGAACCAAAGCACATCCTGGATCTTTATGGTGCGCAACCGGGTCACATTTCTGCCGCCGAGACCGCCGCCGACCCTCGCCAGATTTACAAGGGCGACGATCCGACCTTCGCCAACAACTGTCTCCTAGCACGGCGACTGGTCGAAAACGGCGTGCGCTTCGTGCAACTCTACGATTGGGGTTGGGATCACCACGGTTCGTCGCTGGGCGAATCAATCGATGAGACTTTGCCGATTAAATGTCAGCAGATTGACAAGGCCATCGCAGGCCTCATCAAAGATCTGAAACAACGCGGGCTTTTTGAGGAAACGCTCATTGTTTGGGGCGGAGAGTTTGGACGCACGCCGATGATGCAGAACAACGTGCGCAACGAATTAAAAAAAGGCTTCTACGGCCGCGACCACCATCCGCACGCCTTCACGATGTGGATGGCAGGCGCGGGAATCAAGCCAGGTGCTTTCGGTCAGACCGACGATATTGGATATTATATCGGAGAGGATCCGGTGGGTATTCGAGACCTGCAAGCGACTATTCTGCACCTTCTCGGACTTGACCCGAACCGCTTCAGCTTTCCCTATCAGGGCTTGAACCAGCGCCTCATCGGCCCGACTGATGACGGTAAAATAATCAAGGGAGTGCTGGCGTAGGTCTGGTTTTGAGCAAAGGGAAAATCAACTTTTTTCATGATTCCCGGAGATCGTATTTGCCGGTTTTCTAAGAGCCTTTCTTGATGATGAGCTCAGCCCCGAGGAGAGGGTTAAGAACATTCATCAGGTCTTTATTTTCCGGGTTTCCACCAAGCGTCGAGGGACTTTCTGAGGGCCGTGATTTTTTCGGGGTGTTTGTCGGCGAGGTTGGTTTTTTCGTGGGGGTCTTTGGCGAGGTTGTAAAGTTCGGCTTTGCCGGCCTCATTGCCGGGGCGTCCGGTGTAGCGTCCGTTGTATCTCTTTACGAAGGAGGTGTCGTTGATGTGATCGATGAGTTTCCAGTCGCCTTGGACGATGTAGCGGGACTCGCAGTTGGAGGTGGTATTGTTGACGTCCTGCATGTCGTGGTTTCCGTCGTAGCCGAAGATCACGTTGCGCTTGGCGAGGGCTGCGGTGTCGCGGAGGTCGAGGCCGGTCATGGCTTTGGGCACTTCAAGGCCGCAGGCTTTTAAAATGGTGGGCGCAATGTCGATGGAGGAAACGAGGGTTTTCTGGTCCATGACGGCAGGGACTTTGTCGGGCCACTTGACCATGATGGGAGTTCGGATGCCACCTTCGTGTGGTTCCTGTTTGGACTGCGGGGCATATTTCCCGGAGTCGCCGGATTGGATCCAGCCGTTGTCGCATACGTAGACGATGATGGTGTTTTTGCCGAGGCCGCGGGAGTCGAGTTCGTCGAAAAGTTCGCCGCAGGTCTGGTCGAACCATTCGACCATGGCGTAGTAGCGGGCGATGAATTTGTTGGGCTCGAGTTTGAGGTATTTGTCGTAGAGTTCCTTGGGCGGATTGTGCGGGGTGTGGGGAAGGAAGGGGGCGTGCCAGATGAAGAAGGGCTTTTCCTCTTTCTTGGCTTCATCGAGGAAGGACTTGATGGGGGCAATGCCGGTGCGGGAGATCTTCAAGCCGAGGTCACCGTGGCGGCCACCTTTTTTGGGATCGGCGTGTGTCATGGCAGTGGAGAATCCGTGGCGTTGTGGTTTTCCTTCCCAGAATTTTCCAGTCTGCAAGGAGAGATATCCGGCGTCTCCGAGGAGGCGGGCTAGGTTGGCTTGCTTTTGGAATCCGGCATAAATTTGTTCGTGGAAGGGAGCCGTTTTGGGAGCTGAGCGGGAGGAGCGACCTTTGACTCCTTCGACGAGAAGATCGTTTCCGGTGATGCCGTGCACGGGGGTGTGGAGTCCGGTGAAGATGGAGGCGAGGGAAGGTCGGCAAAGCGGAGAGGTGACGTAGCCGCGGGTGTAGGTGAGGGACTCGGAGGCGAACTTGTCGATCCGCGGAGTTTTGATGATTTTGTGGCCGGTGAATCCGTAGTCGGTCCAGGACTGGTCATCGGAAAGGATAAGAACGACATTGGGCTTCTCTGCGAGACCGAGTTGGGTCAGGCAGATCGTGAGGATGACTAGGATGTGTTTCATGAGTGGATTTAAGTGAGTCTTTGAGAGAGGAAGAGAACGTCTGGAAAGCTTTCGGGCGGAGAAATACGATACGGTTCTTGTGAAGTTTTCAAAAATGAGCGGTTGATGGGGAATTTGTCCTATCGGTCCAGGGAAATGGCCTCGGCGTAGGCGAGTTCCCCGGTGCGGCCGTTGTAGTATTGGAAGATGACCTGCGGATGCGGGTAGGCCACGAGTCGTTTGTCGCCGAGCTTCTTGGGCATGTTGAAGACGTTGTTGACCTGAACGACGCAGAAGTGCGGGTAGAGGCGTTCGAGGCGCGGGAGGTCGGGGAGGATGTAGGAACTCCAGCGGATGTCGCACTTGCGTGGACCCCAGTCGAAGATGCCGGTGGCGGGGCGATCCATCTCGTCGTTTTTGGGAACGTGGTTCACGCTGTTATGCGGGCCGCAGCAGAACTCCCAGACGTTGTCGGTGATCTTGATGGCGAAGCTGTTGTGAAGGTCGCCGGTGAGGACGAAGACTTTCTTTCCGAGCTTGTCCCATTCGTCGATGAGCTTTTCGCGTTCGTGGAAAAACCCGGTCCAGGCTTCCTCTTTGTTGCCGGCGGCTTCGAACCCGCCCGCGCCGCTGTGGGGGATCATGAAGGGGACCGAGGAAGTGAGGAAAAAGAAATCGGCGTCGCTTTCTTTCATTGATTTGAGAAGCCACTCGCGCTGGGATTTCCCGATCATGGAAATGCCTTCTTTTCCGCGGTCGGTAACGTCGTGCATGTCGCGTGAGCTGCGGGTATCGAGAAGGAAGAACTCGCAATTTGCGACGCGAAAATTTCCGTAGGAACGTCGGGCGATGGAGTAGCTCACGGTGTCGCTGACCTTGGCGGGCATGTGGAGCTGCAAGGTGTGTTTATCGACGACCTTGGCGATGTCGTAGACGTAAGAATTCTTGTGGCCCTCGTCGTTGTCGAATTTGAGGTCGTTGACCCCGGCTTCGGGCGTGCCCCAGTGGACGTGGAGGTTGCCCATTTCATCGAGCGGGAGTTTGGTGAAGTCGGTGTTGGGATCGATGAGGAGGTCGCTGCCTTTTTTCATTTGGCCGCGGCCAATGTGGACTTCGTTGGAGTGAGCGACGGGATTGGCCCAACCGAGGTAGTCGTAAAAGGCGCGCGTTCCGATATCGCGGAAGACGGTGCGGCGGTGGCGCTTGCCGGTTTCGGCTGAGCCCCAGATGTCGTTGACGAGTTCGTGGTCATCGAAAGTGAAGTAGCTCGGGACGTTGCGATGCCATTTGGCGCGTTCGACGCCGCGGCTCATGTAGAGTTTGTAGTTTTCCCAAACTCCGACGATGGATGGAGCATTTTCGACGACGGGCGGGAGGGTATTGACACCCTGGGTGAGGCGCCAGGCTTCAGCGGGATAGGTGCGGAGCTCTTCGTAAAGCCAATCTCCGTTCATGATGTGAAAGTGAGTCTTGTCAGCCCAGTCCTGGTTGAGGTTTTCGTAGACGGGTGCGCGGTGGCCGATGCCGTGGATCGGGTTTTGGTTGGCGCAGGAACCGACTTCGAACCGGAAATTGAAGAGGCCTTCGGGATTGTGTTCGGGGTGGATGCTGTCTTTCTTGGAGGGAAGAGTGAGGAAGGATCCGGGGAGGCCGTGAGGGTTTCCCTCGACGAAGATTTGGTAATGGTATCGGGTGTCACCCTTGAGTCCGGAGAGCTGGGTGAAGCCGGTGAGGTCGTGTCCGATCTTGGTGGTGGCCGATTGGCTGGTTTGATCGAGGGCGTTTTCGGCGAGGCCGTATTTGACGACGAATTCGCCTTCCTCGGAAGTCCGGCCCCAGACGAGGACGGAATCGGTGGTGGGCTTTCCGAGCATCGGCCCGTGGGTCAGGCGGATGGGATCCCGGTGGTCTTGCGCCGAGGCGGAGAGAGAGAGGCAGGAAATGAGAAGAACGATGGGCCTGAACATTTTTCTATTCTGAATAGCTTGCCGAAGAATGCACTGTCATTTTTCAGGAGTTGAATTTGGGGTAGGAATCTGGAGCGGTGAAGTAAGGGGTTGGGTCGTCGCCAGCATGGATCAGGAGGCAGCGATCGATTGGTTCATTGGGCTGCCAAGATTCGAGGGGGATGTCGGTGAGAAGATTAAATGGGACGGGCCAGAGGTGTTTTGGGATGAGATGGAATTGAGCCTCTTTGGGGAAATAAGAAGAGAGTTCGTGTTGGTGGAGCCAGCGGCCCCGTCGGCAGGTGGGGGAAATAAATTCGGGGTTCGCCAATTGGCCGGCATGGATATGATCGAAGAGGCAGCCGTAGATGAGTTGCCTCGTTTCGATGGCTTCGTTGCGATAAGTTTCCGGGAGATGATCCTGGAAGCGTGAAGGAAGAGTGAGTTGGTGATTGCGGAGTCGGGTAAGTTTGCGGTGGTAGTTGTCGCGGGCATCGGGGCCGGGCAGGGTGAGACCGTCCGGGCTGTCGACGGCGAGGTAGAACTTGGTGGCGAGTTCGAGGTGGATGAGATTGCCGGTGGATTTTTCGCGGAGGAGGAAATCCAGCTCGCCGACGGTAGCGTGGATATCTTTGCGGATTTGGAGGTTTTTTTCAAGGAGATCGAGGGTGGTTGATTCCCGCAGGAGGATGGCAAGGGTGTCTTCGTAGAGGTGACCGAGCTTCTGATTAAGATTGAGAGCTGGGATTGGGTTGGGAAGGGCGAGATGAGAGCGGGAAAGGGAAGGGGCTTCGGGGAGTTCGTCGATGAGGAGTGGGCTCTCGAGGAGGGATCGCAGGAGGGCATTCGCGATGGGTTCGGAGTCGGTCGTCATCGGGAAGAGGGTCCGCTAATCTTTGTGAATTGTCTCCAATCTATTTTAATTCGTTTTTTATGAAAATGAAGCGGGGTCGATTGTCGTGACTTTTCACCTGAGGTGAGGTAATGACCTCCCTATGGTGATTCGATTGATGCTTTGTTTAAGTTTATTGCTTCCTGTCGCATCTGCCGACGAGCGGATTAAGGAGTTGAATAACTATTGGGCGGAGGTTTCGCGGGCGGTGAAGGCGGGGGATTTTGAGGGATATAAGGCGACTTGTCATCCGGACGGGGTCCTGATTTCAGGGAAGAAAAAGACGAGTTACCTTTTGGCGAAGGCGCTTGAGATCTGGAAGCCGGGGATCGATGCGACGAAGGCCGGGAAGGTGAAGGCGGCGGTGGATTTTCGTTTCTCGAAAAGATGGGGCGATGCCAAGACGGCGCATGAAATTGGGATTTTTCGCTATCAACACGTCGATGAGAAAGGCGTGGCGAAGACGGAATACATTCACCTCGAGGCTTTGTTGGTGAAGAAAGATCGCTGGCTCATCCTAATGGAAAATCAGAAGAGCAGCGGAACTAAGGAGGAGTGGGAGCGCTTAAAGGAATAGGCGGGAGATCTTTGTCTGTCTTTTGAATGGTAGGAGGCAGCGGCCTGTGTTTGCTTCCTTTTCATGAATCGACGCTCATTTCTCAGGACCTCGGCCGCTACTTCTATTTTTGCGGGAACTGCCAACACCCTCAGCGCACTCGCCGCGGATAATAAATACCGCGCGAACATCGGGATTCAGCTTTATACCATGCGCGATGCCATCAAGAAGGACACCGCTGGCACGATCAAGGCGATTGCCGAGGCGGGTTACAAGCAGGGCGAAATGTATGGCTTTCCGAATTGCGATGACATGATCAAGGCCTCGCAGGATCACGGGCTGGCGATGAATTCGACCCATTTCGAATGGGAGACCGCCGTGAATCCTTCGGACGAGGGCTTTTCTGATTTCAAGAAGATTGTCGAGAAGGCTAATAAGATTAAACTGACTCATCTCGTGGTGCCTTACCTCCATGGCAAGGACCGCAAGAACCTCGATGGCTATCAGCGGGTTGCCGGGAATTTGAATAAGGCCGCCGTGATCGCGAAGAAGGCCGGGATTCAGTTGGCCTACCACAATCATTCGTTCGAGTATCAGCCGATGGGTGGTTCGAATGGCTTTGAGGTATTCATCAAGGAATTCGCTCCGGAGATGAAGTTCGAGCTCGATGTCTTTTGGGTGAAGGCAGGAGGTGTGGATCCGGTCGGTTTGATTAAGAAATTGAGCGGGCGGGTTTCCCAACTGCATCTGAAGGATCTTAAGGCGGGGTTGAAGCTTCCAATATACGGAGGGATGCCGAAGGAGGCCTTCAAGGAACTGGGCAATGGCATGATTCCGATGGAGCCCATCATTGAGGCCGGTAAGGCTGCCGGAGTGGCGCATTGCCACGTGGAGCAGGATCACTCACCCAATCCGCTCGCGAGTATCAAGGAGAGTGTCGCATATTTGAAGGGCTTGTAGAGGTGAAATAGAAAACCCGGGCATTCGAAAGCCCGGGCTATGGTTTCATGGTTTGCCTTCCTCCGAAGGCAAACCGTTGAGTCTCGGAAGCTACCCCAGGATCTTTAGCGGAAGAGGAAATCGGGGGATGAATTTCAGTTCTCGTCAGATTTAGGAGGGCGCGGTAGAACCCGCTGATGAGACGATTTTTCCTTCCTCAAGCACTTTGCCTATTATTACTCACTTCGCTTCATGCCCAGGATGCGGGAGCCTTTGATATCCCTAAAACTGATGAAGGCCTGCCGGGAGCGGGTCCGATCAGGCGATATGATTGGTTTCAAAAATTGTGGACAAGTAAGCGCAGCGCGTGGGCCAAGGAAGTGGATGTGAAGCAGGGCGCCTTGGTGTTTTTTGGTGATTCGATCACGCAGGGTTGGGGCGATAATATCGGCGGCGCTTTCGATGCCAAAGTAGCTAACCGGGGGATCAGCGGAGACACCACGCGCGGGATGTTGCTTCGTCTCAAGCAAGATGTCCTATCGCTCAAGCCATCGGGCGTGGTGATGTTGATGGGAACGAATGATCTGGAAGAAGGCGCCGAGCCAGCGGTGATCGCGGGGAATCTCAAGTTGATCATTGCGGAGCTAAAGGCGGCAGATAGTGAAATGCCAATTGTGCTCTGCAATGTCTTTCCGAGTCACGAATCAAAGAAGCGTCCGGCGGAGAAGATCAAGGAGATCAACAAGCTCTACGCGGCGGCGGTGAAGGGGGACCGGCAGATCACGGTGATCAATACCTGGGCCATGTTTGCGAATGAAAAGGGGAATGCCCGCAAGGCCGAGTTCAATGATCTTCTTCACCCAAATAAAGTTGGTTATCAAATGTGGGGGAATACTTTGCGTCCGGTATTGGAGACGCTCGATTTGGTGGGAGTTCCCGTCGATGACTTCAAACCCGAGCCGGGATATGAGATGTTATTCAACGGCAAGGATCTCACCGGCTGGGGATATCGTCAGAAAAAAACGCTGAAAAAGACGGAGAACTTTGATGGGAAGATCGGCAGTAAGGAGCATCGCTACCTCGCGAAGCATGGTCGCTTGATCGTGACCACTCCACCGGAAGGTCGGGCCTTTACGCAGCTTTGGACGCATCAGGAATTTGGAAGCGACTTTACTCTGAAGCTGGAATTTCGTGCCAATGCCGAGGCGGATAGCGGTGTCTTTATTCGGAAGCCACAGTTGCAATGCCGCGACTATTTGGTAGCCGGGCCGTATAAGGAGTTGAAGAAATACAAAGCAGGTGATTGGAATGAAATCGTCGTGGAAGTCAAAGGCCGGGTGGCGCGCTGTACCTGCAATGGCGAAGTCCTCGAGGCGGAATTCAAGCTGCCACCGAGCGGACCGATCGGGCTCGAGGGCGACCGCGGGCAGATGGAATACCGTCGGATTCGGTTGAAGAAAAACTAGGGCTTCGCACCAAAAGTAAAGTTTTCGGCTACTTTTTTAGGAGTTGGTGGTTGGCTTCGGCGAAAGCTTTGCCGATTTGGCCGAGAATTTTTGCAGAGCCTTTGTAGTGGTAGTCGGCGTTGGTGATGCCAGTGAGGAGTTTTTCGTCGCGCTCGGTGAGAGTTTTTGCGGTGAACTTTTCAAGCTCTGCGGCTTGTTCCTTTTTGGAGAGTTGCCCCTTTTGGAGTTCCTTTTTCTTATTGTTGATGAGATTTCGCTTTTCGGCGGCGGCATCGAGTTCGGGGTCCCAGCTGTTCTCGGTAAGGACCGCGATGACGTTGTTTTTGAACTCGGGCATGGAAGCCGGAGCAGCCATGGCTTGGCGGAATCCATCGTGCGTTGATTTGTAGCGTTGTTGGTTCTTGCCGTAATCTTTGGTGGGACCACCGGCTCCCATCACGCCGATGACAAAGGGCATTTTGGGCGCGGTAAGATCCTTGCGGACGTCTCGGATGAAGTGGGCGAGGACTTCGCTGTATTTATCGTATCCACCGGGCTGGCTGCGGTTGGGGTAGGTGCCGGAATCGACCATGTCGTTCCATCCCTGGAACCAGACGAAGCCCGCGAGCTCATAGCCGTCCTTGGCGTTGTAGGCGGGATGCACTTTTCCGGGATCGGCGAGGGTCTTTTTGACGTGGTCCACCATGTATTTGTAGTAAACTCCGGCGGCTTCGTTGCGTGCTGCGAGCTCGGCTTTCACGTCCTTGTTTTGTTTCTTATAATTTTCGATTTGTTTGTCGTTGAATACGTAGGGCCCGGCGCTGGGAGGACGGAAGTTGGTGTTGATAGACTTGCCGCCCCAGGCGGTCTTGATGATGAGGATGGGTTCGTTGAGGAGCTTTTCCATGTAGATGCCGAAGGTGAATTCGGGCCCGATTTTTTCGCCGTTTTGGGTCGGGTCTTTTCGTGATCCGAATCCTGCCGTGAGTGGACCGGTGCCGACGCCATTTACTTTTCCGCCGGTGAGGTAGGAGACGCGAACATTATCGAGAACGCGCGGGTTGCCGTCCTTGTCGCGCATCTCCTTGAGCATGGGCGCAGTCTTGGGATCCATTCCGATGTGATCGAAGGAAGAGATCTTGGCGTGACCTTCCATGTTGGATTGTCCGGCAAGAATGAAAACTTTGAGCGGTTTGGCGCAGGCGGTGGAGGCACAAAGAATGAGCGAAAGAAAAAGTGGTTTCATTCCGCTGATCGTGGACTCTTGAAGATTTAAGCCAATCAATAAATTGGCAATCCGGATTGCTCGCTCTAAAACCTTTTTATGAAGTTACTTCTCACCCTCATCCTCCTTCCGGCCATCGTGATGGCTCAGGCCAAGCCGAAGAAGAAAAAGAAATTCAGTCCCAAGCTCGGTGCCGGGGTGGCTGCGGATCGCTTGCATCCGCTCGTGAAATTGGAAAACGTGTACCCGCTCGATGAGGTGGAGTTGAAGATCTCCGCGATGGCGTTTCAAGGGGAGGATCTCTTTGTCTCCGTGTTTACGCCGGATCGGCAGAACAAGGCTCCCTTTAAGAAAGGGGAGATTTTCAAAGTGACCGGCTTGGTGGGGAATTCGGAGCGCGCGAAGATCAAAGCACACCGTCTGATGGGAGACCTCTACGAGCCCACGGCGATCGCGGTTTTCGAAGGGAAGATTTATGTGGGGGAGAAGGATAAGATCTCGCGTCTCGAGGACAAGAATGGCGACGGGGTATTCACGGTCGATGAAAAAGTCGTCCTCATGGATGGCACGTCGCAGCCGAATTTCCATACCTATACCGTGGGCTTTGAAACGATCAAGCGGAAGGGGGAGACCTACCTTGCGGGGAACTTCACGACCTCGATTCGTCTGGGTGGCTCGCGTGATTTGAATGTCACGGTGAATCCGAAGACGAAGCGGGGGTCGACCTTTTTGCTTGGCCCGATCACGGGGACGGAGAAGCCGTCGGAGGTGGACATTTCCTACTATGCCGGTGGATACCGGACCCCGAATGGCTTTGCGGTGGGCGACGAGAACGAAATCGTGGTGGTGGATAACCAGGGAGTGTTTAACCCCTCCAATGAATTTATCCGGCTGACCCAGGGTGGGTTCTACGGGCACTATTTGCTTAAGAAGGGGAATACCAATATCGCGGCCTTTCAGCCTGAGAATGTCGATTCCAATATTGGTGGTTCGCGGTATCAGACTCCGACGACGGTGCACCTGCCGCAGGGAATTGTGAATCGTTCGCCGACCCAGCCGATCAAGCTGAAGGGATTGAAAGGCGCGCTTTCGGTTTACAACGACCAGTGGTTGATGGGCGAGTTGACCTTGGGTCGTCTCAATCGTGTCTTTCTCGAAGAAGTGGAAGGAGTTTGGCAGGGAGCGGTTTTCCTGCACTCCGGAGGACACGATGCGGAGGGGCAGATAGGATTTACGGCAGGGCCGAACCGCATTGTAAAGGGGCCGGATGAAAAGTATTACCTCGGCCATATCGGGCATGGGGGACTCTGGCAATTTCTTCCCAAGCCCAATGAAGAGCCCAAGCCGCACTACGGATTACAGCGGCTGTCGTTTGTTTCAGATGTGCCAGGTGATTTCAACGAGATGGTGGCGATCCGGGATAAGCCCGGGGGCCTGGAGATCGAGCTTTTTAAAGCGATCGATCAATCGCAGTTGGATGGGATTCAACTCGCGACCAAGCAATGGACCTATGTGCCGACCAATGGTTATGGCGGGCGCAATTTTGGTGAAGAGGGGCTTGAAATCACCAAGAAGGAATTGAGCAAAGATGGAAAAAGAATTCGCCTGACCATGCCTGGCATCCGTGACAACTCGCCACCATTTGTGACGCATCAGAAATACAGTAACGAGAATGTCGGCTGGGTCATCGAAGTGAAGTTGAAGAACCTGCAACTCTATAAAGACACCGGATGGTATACCATGATTCGGCATCAGGGCGGTGGCAGTACCCAGCTCGTGGCAGCAGGTTTTGATGTGAAGAAAGACCCGATGAAGTATGCCCGGGCGCAATACAAAGCGATTTGCGCGGCCTGTCATACGCTTGATGGGAATCGCCTTGCCGGTCCGTCTTTCAAAGGGCTTTTTGGAAAGAAGCAAACCGTGATTCGTGATGGCAAGAAAGTGACGGTCACGGTGGACGATGATTATCTTCTTCGTTCCATCGCCACTCCGCTGGCCGAGACCCCGGAAGGCTACCCGCCCGCGATGCCTGCGCTCAATCTTTCAGTGGCGGAGCAGAAGGCGCTCGTCGAGTGGATCAAGATCTTGAAGTAATACGGGTTTGCCGAGCCCGGTGGGATCGGCTAAAAGATCTTCATGGGAAAATTATTGCTGACGTGTCTCTTGGTCGGAGTGGTTGCGGGCCTAGCCGGGGCTCTGTGTGGCGTGGGCGGAGGCATCATCATGGTGCCTGCTTTCGTGCTGATGTTGGGAATGACTCAAAAGACCGCGGTGGCGACTTCGCTGGCGGTCGTGGTGGTGTCCGGACTTTCGGCGACGGCGAATAATATCACCTCCAAATCTAATTTAATCGACTGGAAGATCGTTGGGATTACCGCCTTGGGTGCGGTCGTGGCGGCTTGGTATGGTTCGGATTTGATGAGGAGCTTGAGTAATCAACAGCTGACGAAGATCTTTGGAGTGCTCATGATCGTGGTGGGTGCGAGAATGCTCATCATGAAGTGATCGGGGGCTGACAAATCGGAAACCTGCCCTATTTTCCCGCCGTGGATTCCATTACACAAGCTGCCTTGGGTGGCGTCGTTGGCGAGCTTGTTCTTGGTCGTAAACTGGGTTGGAAGGGGATGGCTTGGGGGCTGTTTTTCGGGACTCTGCCGGATCTCGATATTATTGCCTATCCGTGGTTGGATGAGGTCGCGAGATTGAAATGGCATCGCGGGATTTCCCATTCGTTGCTCGTCATGATTGCGGCCAGCTTTGCTTTTGCGAGACCGCTGGAGCTTTTACATCGTAAGAAAGGAGTTTCCGCCAGGCGGGCCGGTTGGTTTGTGTTTCTCGTTTGGAGCACCCATGTCTTGATCGATGTCTTCACGACTTATGGCACGCAGATCTACGAACCTTTTTCGGATCGCCGGGTTTCTCTTAACAACATGGCGATCATTGATCTCTTTTTCACCCTGCCATTGTTGTTCTGTCTGATGATTCGTCCGATCAGAGGCTTGGTGTATTTCCCAAAAAGAATCATCTGGGGTAGAAAGTGGTCCAAGGCGCGGGCGGAGTTTTCTGAATCCGATGAGATCGGGCTGTCACCCGAGATGGAAGAACTGGTGGAACAGAAACCCGAAATCGAACCGACGAGCCAAGGATTGGCGAAGATCGGGATTTCGTTGAGCTGTCTCTATGTGGTCTTCAGTTTCGTGATGAAAGGTTGGGCCTACAGCCAGGTAAGCAGCCGTATAGGGGAAGAGATTCCGGGCGCGAAGATCGTGTCGGTTTCACCGACCTTCGCGAACGTGATTTTGTGGCGGGCCTTGGTTGAGACTGAAAAGGGATACTGGGTGACTTATTGGTCACCTTTTGACCGGGAGCCCGGGACGTATGATTATTACGAGAAGAGACACGAGCTCGCGCAAGCCTTCGAGGGACAGGAATTATTCGGGGCATTGAAGTGGTTTGCGAGGGACCATTGGCTTGCTCGACGGGGGCCGGATGGGAAGGTCATTCTGGTCGATATGCGCTTCTCCGAGCACCGAGATCCGAGCCACGATTACCAGATGCCGGTCTTCCAGTGGCATCTCAGCTACGACGATGAAGGCAAGATGGTTGCGCCCTCCTATCGCCCCGGCAGGATGGATTACAAGGGGGCCCTGGGCTTGGTTCTAGAGCGTCTCTGGGGGAATCAGCGTCGTTGGGAGGAAATGAAGCCGTTTTGAGATTGGCAATGGGTAAATCGATGACCTAGAAATGGCCGTGGGGAGGATATTGGCCATAGGTGATGTGCATGGTTGTTTAGCATCGTTGAAACAACTTGTAGATTGGGTGAAACCTAAAAAGGGTGACACCGTGGTCATGTTGGGTGATTACGTGGACCGGGGACCGAATTCCAAGGGCGTGGTCGAATACCTCCTCGGTTGGAAGCTGGAATCAGATTTGGTTCTCATCAAAGGCAACCATGAGCAGATCATGGAAGAGGCCACGAAGTCTTCGGAGCACTTTGGATATTGGTGCGATGTCGGCGGTCTCGAAACAGTCATCTCCTATGGTGCCAAACTGGATAATGTTCCTAAAAAACACTGGAGCTTCATTAAAAACGGTCTGCCTTACTACGAAACCGGTCACTGTATTTTTGTGCATGGAGGATTGGACCCCGATCTTCCCTTGGAGAAGCAGGACCCTGAGGAGATGGCCTGGCGTCGATTCCCCGATGCCCGGCCCCATATGTCAGGCAAGCGGGTGATCTGCGGACACACCGTGCAACGTTCCGGCTACCCGAACGACCTCGGTCACAGTATCTGTATCGATACTGGAGCCTGCCGCCCGGATGGCTGGCTGACCTGTCTCAATCCGATGACCCGTCGCTACTGGCAGGTGAATGAAAAAGGAAAAACCCGCGACGGGGTTTTGGATACCTGATGGGCTTGCCGTGAGACCAAAAATGAGCGGGAGATGGGCATAGCCAAATTCAGAGATCCTAAAGGTCGATGAGGCAATAAGATGGTTTTAGCGGAAAAAAGAAGATGCGATTAGAGCTCCTCCATCAGGGCATCGACGGCTTCATCCATGGCCTTGCCGCGGGTATTCTTGTATCGGATCACGCCTTTGGTATCGAGGATGTAGATCGTGGGCCAACCCCGGACGGCCCAATCGGTGGCGATGGGGCCACCGGTTTTTCCGCCGTCCCAAAATGAAGGCCAGGTGATTTCGTTTTCTTTGATGGCGGTTTTATACCTTTTGGCAGAATCACTGTTCACACCGAGAATGGTGAAAGGCTTGTCTTTCATCCGCGCAACGAGCGACCGCTCGTGGGGATACATTGCTCTGCAGGGTCCTCACCAATCACCCCAAAAGTCGAGGACGACGATCTTCCCTCGATAGTCGGAAAGTTTCATTTCCTTGCCATCAACATCTTTCCCAATGATCTCCGGAGCCACTTTCCCGATGGCGAGTTTCTCTTCGGCCTTGATGGATTTGGTGACGTTGCGGCCATTGATGATGAGATCGGCATGTTCGGCGAATAATGTTTTGGAAAGCGCGGTGTGTTCGTCTTCTTTTTCTTTGTCGCGCTCGATTCTTTTCATGAGGGAGAGAATGGCGGCACCACGGGCATCTTTAATTTTGCTTTTCTCGCTGACCGTGGTGAGAAAGTTTTGCGTTTCGGGAGTTCGACTCCGGGCCATTTTCAGGACGATAGCTTGGAGTTTTTCGCTGTGGAGGTGATGTGTTTCGAGCACGTTATAGAGGGCGGGATCAATCCCTTTTTGGCCTGAATATCTCAGAAGCCAATCGATGCCATCGAGGCTGGCGGAGCCTCCCGGATTTGTGAGGACAAGGGCAGTGATTGATTCGATTGCTTGGTCAGGTTTGGGGTATTCGGCCTCGTAGAGCTTTTGTTGTTCTTCTCTGGATTTGCCGCGCATCTTCTTATAGAGGACCTCGACGGCGTCTTCGTGAGTCTCAATGATTTTAGAGATCGTTGGACCCGAGGTGTCTTGAGCCATGGACGCGACCGGATGGAACCCGATCATCATCGCGATGGTCAAGGGGATGATTTTTCTGATCATATTGTCCTTGTAGGGACAGATGGAATGGGTGTCGATGAGAGAGTTGGTGTCGAATTGAATTCGACATTGCGAACGGGACGGAATTTCGCCATGGAGCGAGTTTGCAATGATGAGTAGATTGACCTTTTTAAGCTGGATGGTGTTTTCAACGATGTTGGGAAATGCAGAACCGATTCCCAAAGAGATGCTGGGTGACTGGTCGCTCAATCTAAAATCGGGTGAAGCGGGATGGCTGAGCGTGAGTGAAAAAGATGGGCTACCAAGTGTCGCGATGGCGGTGGATGTGGGGAGTATCAAGCCACTCGCCAATGTGACGGTGAAGGAAGAAAAGATTCACATTCCCATCAAGAAATTTCGCAAGGGCGGGAAGAACGGGAGATTGGTCCGGACGACACGAGCGGTGGTGTGGTCTGAGAATGGCAAGCTTGCCGGAGAGGTGATTTCGTTATTTCCGGATGGTCGTGAGGAGAAGGATCCCTTCACGGGAAAGTTTGTTCCGCCCATGCCGCCGAAGCCCGACCTGGCCAAGGTGAAATTTGGAAAGCCCGTTATGCTCTTTAATGGCAAAGATCTCACCGGTTGGAAATTGCGCCGCCCCGAAAAGCTCAATGGCTGGTCCGTGAAAGATGGCTTGTTGGTGAACGAAACACCCAAGACGGATTTCTCGGCGACGGGTGCTTATGGAAATCTGCGCACCGAAGCGGTTTTCGAAGATTTCAAATTACACATCGAATTTCTCATCGAGAAGGATCGCAACAGCGGCGTCTATCTTCGTGGTATGTATGAGGCCCAGGTCGTGGACCGTGACAGCCGCATGCAGGGTCTTCAGGGAGTGGGCGCGGTTTTTGGTCGGGTGGCTCCATCGAAGAATGCGGGCTACGAGGGAGGAAAGTGGCAGACCTATGATCTTACCTTGGTGGACCGGCATATCACGGTGATTCTTAATGGGGAAAAAGTTGTCGATAATCAGCCCGTGCCCGGCCCGACAGGAGGTGCGATGCATACCGATGCGATGGCTCNGGGGCCGATCTATCTACAGGGCGATCATACCTCGGTAAAGTATCGCAACATCGTCTTGAGGCCTGCGGAGTAGATTTTTGATCTTATCTCCTTTTTTTAGTAAATGATGGGGGATGATATATTATCTCGATAAAGACTTGCCACAGACCTTCNAGATTTGAGAGGCTCTTGTGTCGTCCCCTCTATACTCATGAAAAAATCTCTAATAACATTCCTTGGATGCCTGGCCATGGGCCTCCCCGCAAGCGCCGTGGAACAGCGCACCTTCACAAGTTCAGATGGNTCGAAAACTTTTGAGGCCACTCTCACAGGTTACGATGCCAAAAAGGGGACGGTGACCGTTCGAAAGTCACGCACCAAGCTCCTGACATTCCAGTTGAGTCGCCTCAGCGCCAAGGATATCGCCTATGTTAAAGAGAATGCAAATGCCGTGGCCGCTTCCAATGCGATCCGCGTCGACTTTGATCTTTGGCAAGAAAAGCCAACAACGACCCGGTCGGATACCGAGCGCACTAAAACGACTCCGGCAGGATACACCGTGGAGCTTCGAAACTGGAGCAAGCAGAACGTCAAGAATGTGAAAGTTCGCTACACTATTTTTCATCGTAAAGATGCTGAGAATGGTGCCGGTTCAATTGCTCAAACAAAAGGAACTCTCAATATAGCCACGCTCTATGCGAGTAGCACTGATCCTCAGAGAACCGCTCCCGTGAACTTAGTCCGTTACTCCCGTCAAAAATCGGGTGGCGGATGAGGCGGCGCACCTTGCAAGCCTGGCGGTCGCCGGGTTGACGGACTTCTTGGATGTGTTGCTGAAATCATCGTTGATGGTGTCGTTGTGGGCGTCGAAGCCACCGACGAGAAGCTCCTTAATGAGCTTTCACAAAGCTAAGAGGGGANCACCAAAGATCCTTTGCTGGCCTGTCCCGATGGACAGGCCATTTTTTTGTCCGGGCCACTGGGAACACCGCAAAGNGGGTTAGTAAATGATGCGGCATCAGGTTAAACTTCTTTTACNGGCTTTGAATGAAAATGAATGGAGCCNCCGTAGTCNNANGNCTTNNNTTGTTTGGTTAAAATTAAAATGAAGTTTGGTGAAAATGAATAGGCTCGAGGCAATGGCCCGGAGGGCTTTTGGGATTTTTCTGGTTCTGGCTTTTACCGGGGGTCTGCAGGCTGCCGAGGGTGTGCTGGGGGTATTTCAGGAGAACTGTATTTCCTGTCATGGCAAGGACGGGAAGGTGAAGGGGAAGGTGAATTTGTTGGAGATTGGGAGTNTGGAGGAGCTGAAGGCGCAGCCGAAGTTGCTGGAGAGTATTGTGGAGGCAATCGATTTTGAGGAAATGCCGCCGGAGGATGAACCGCAGCTGAAGCCGGAGGCGCGGAAGAAGTTTTTGGGAGACCTTGAGGACTTGCTCCATCAATCGNTGGCGGGGAAGAAGGAGTATCTCCAATCTCCGATTCGGCGGATGAACCGCTTTCAGTATAACAATGCGGTGACGGATTTGTTTGGCCTGAAATGTAATGTCTTCACGCTGCCGGAGCGCATGATGCGGGACCACAAGGGATATTTCAAACCGGAGACGGGGAAGATGGCGGCCCGGGTGACAGTGGGGAGCCGTCCGCTCGGGAAGTCCCAAATGATCGAGCCGCGGTTGGCGGGAGTGGCGGCTTTTCCACAGGATCTGAGAGCAGAGCATGGTTATGATAATCAAGCGGATCACCTTTCGCTCTCTCCGCTCTTGATGGAGTCTTTTCTGAAGTTGGGTCAATCGATTGTCGAGAGTAAGGACTTCGGTCCGAGGCGGGTGGGGATTTGGAAGGAGTTTTTCTTGCTCCCTCCCAAAGAGGCGAATCCCGAAGCGTTGGTGCGGCCGAGATTGGAGAAATTTTTGACCAAAGCCTTTCGCCGTCCTGTGACTTCAGAGCTACTGGATCGGTATGCGGGTTATGTCGTGGGGCAGATGAAGAAGGGGGCGGACTACACGCAGGCGATGAAGATGGTTTCGTCGGCAGTGATTTCCTCGCCGAAGTTTTTGTATCTTTACGATGGCGCGAGCGAAGGAAGCGGGAAGGTGGACGGCTTTGATCTGGCCTCGCGTTTGTCCTTTTTTCTTTGGGGAAGCTTGCCGGATGAAGAATTGCTCGCGCTGGCGAAGTCCGGCGAGTTAACGAAGGAAGACGTTCTCTCGGGACAGCTCACGAGAATGTTAAAGGACCGGAAGGTGAAGCGATTTTGCGATAGCTTTCCATCGCAGTGGCTGCAATTGGAACGGATTATTTCCTCGGTGCCGGACCTCAAGAAGTTCCCGAAATTTTACTTCAGCGCGTATCGCGACAGCATGCATATGATGCTGGAGCCTCTGCTTTTGTTCGAGACCGTCTTGATCGAGAACCAGTCGATCACGCAATTGATTGATTCGGACTTCACCTATCGGTCAGGCCATCTCGAAGAGGCCTATGGCCAGTTGGGTGAGGTGGCTAAGAAGAAGCGGGGCGGAGTTGGTGTGTTGAGTTTTGATCGCGTGCCTGTCACTGACCGTCGAACCGGTGGAGTCATTACCAATGCCGCCGTGATGACGATGACTTCGGGGCCGGAGAGGACCCAACCCATTACGCGCGGAGCGTGGATCGCGGGAGTGATTTTCAATAATCCGCCCGAGCCACCGCCGGCTGACGTGCCTCCGCTCGGCGAGGAGCCGAAAGACGGTGAAGAACACCTCACCTTGCGGGAGCGTTTGGCAATGCACCGGGAGCGGGCGGATTGCCGTGGATGTCATGAACAGATCGATCCACTGGGCTTTGCACTGGAGAACTACGATGCCGTGGGGCAATGGCGGGAAAAGTATGAGAATGGCCGGAAGGTCGATATGGAAGGGGTTCTTTTCAGGAAGCATACCTTTTCCAATGTGGTGGAATTTAAGGATGCCGTTCTCGCTGAGAAAGATCGCTTTACCCGGGGGCTGGCCGGACATTTGTTGGCCTTCAGTTTGGGGCGCGAGTTGGGGGTGACGGATGGAATGGCCCTCGATAAGATCTCGGAAGTGACCGCTAAGGACGGTTACCAGATACACACGCTTTTGAGAGAAATCGTGACGAGCGAGCCGTTTTTGAGTAAGATGAACCCCAAGACGAAATAGATTATGAGAGGGAATACACGACGGGATTTTCTGCGCGGAATTGGCGGCGCGGCTCTAGCCTTGCCATGGTTGGAGAGTATTGCGGCTCCCGCGGCGGCTTCCCGGGTAGCGAGGCGCATGGCGCATTTCTATGTCCCGATTGGTGTGGTGCGGCGGGGGTTTTTCCCGGGCGAAGCAGATGATGTCATTCCGAAGGGGAATTTGGGTCAGTTGCGCAGATCTCTCGGAAAGCAGGATCCGAATTATTCCGTTAAAAAATTGGAGCATCTCACTCCGACGATGCAGCCGCTGGAGCGGTTCAAATCCGAGATTAACCTCATCACCGGAATGGACCGGACCTTTCAGCAAGGGACAGATGTTCACGCGCAGTGTGCCTCGTGTTACCTGAGCAGCGCCCCGCCCTACACGATCAAAGGGACCGCTTGGCCACTGGATCGCACGCTCGATCATTTGGTCGCCGATGTGGTGGGGGCGAAGACGCCCTTTTCGACACTTGAGTTCAGTTGCAACAGCCACAAGGACAACAAGGAGTCGATCTACTTTGACAATATTTCCTGGTATGGGACCGGACATCTCGCGCCGTCGATTCGTGATCCTCGCAAGATGTATCACCGTTTGTTTTCAACTCGGGAGATTGACAAGTATCGCGATGTCACCGACCTCGTGTTGGAAGACGCGCGCTCCCTGAAGCGGGACCTCGGATATGAAGATGGGCAAAAGTTCGCGGAATACTTCGATTCCATCCGTGCCATTGAAGTGCAGATGGATCGTCTTGAACAAATGAAGGGCGAGCTGTCGAAAGTGAAATTCGATGAGCCGCCCGAAGCGTATTTGCCACGTGGTGAGTATATTCGCCTCATGGGCGATCTCATGGTGGTGGCTTTGCAGACGGGGCTGACCAATGTGACGACCTTCATGGTCGGACCGGAGCGATGGGATACGCCTTATAAGTTTGAAGGTTTGTTCGACAAGCCGCGGAGTCACCACGGGATGTCACACAATCAAACGAAGATGATTGATGATCTCCTCAAAGTGGATCGCTTTCACATGGAGCAATACGTTTACCTTTTGGAAAGGATGAAGAGTGTTGAGGAAGCGGATGGATCGACCTTACTCGATAATACGCTTTTCACTTATGGCTCGGGCTTGGGCGATGGCTCAACTCACCAATATAATGACCTCCCGATCATTGTTGCCGGTGGTGGGAAAGAGACTAAGAGCGGGCAACACATCAATATGCCCGAAGGCACGCCGTTGGCGAATCTCTGGCTGACCCAGGCCAAAATGATGGGAGTTGAGAAAGAGCGCTTCGCAGATAGCACGGGCGAGATAGGGGCAATGAAGGCATAGGGGGAAGAGTCCCCGTCCGGTTGGTTTGATACTCCCGCGGTCGAGAAGAACTGGAAAGGTGCCGGAATGTCGAAGTGCCAGCGGCTCTTTCAGGTGAAGTGCGAGTTTAGTGCCTCGGTTCGACGCCGAGGAGGTGTCTGACGAAGTAGTCTTTCTGGCGGCGGCGTCCGTATTTCGTCCCGGCGGCTCCGTGGCCGGCGCCGGGGATGACAAGGAGGTCGAAGTCCTTGTCGGCTTTGACGAGGGCGTTGACGACTTGCATCGTGGAGGCGGGATCGACGTTGGTATCGAGTTCGCCGACGATGAGGAGAAGCTTGCCTTCCATGCGGTGGGCCTGGGCGGTGTTGGAGGAGGCTTCGTAGTGTTCGCCGAGTGGGTAGCCCATCCATTGTTCGTTCCACCAGATCTTGTCCATGGCATTGTCGTGGCAACCGCAGTCGGCCACGGCGACTTTGTAAAAATCGTGGTGTGCAATGAGGGCGCGCATGGCGTTCTGTCCTCCGGCGGAGCCTCCGTAAATCCCAACCCGGCTGAGGTCCATCCAGGGACGGTCTTTTCCGGCAGCTTTGATCCAAAGAACGCGGTCGGGGAAGCCGGCGTCACCGATGTTTTGCCAGCACACGTCGTGGAAGGCTTTCGAGCGAAGCGAGGTGCCCATGCCGTCGATTTGCACCACGATGAACCCAAGTTCCGCGATAGCGTGGCCGCGTGAGGAGAAGCGTTTGGGGACGTGTGCGCCGTGAGGTCCGGCGTAGATTTGTTCGATGACGGGATATTTTTTCTTGGGGTCGAAATTGCTCGGGCGGCGGATGATGCCGTAGATGTCTGTTTTGCCATCACGGCCTTTGGCGACGAAGCGTTCGGGGCTTTTCCAACCGGCCTTTTTGAGTGCCGAATGATCAGCCTTTTCGAGGACGGTGACCAGCGAGCCGTCTTCGGTGCGTCGCAGTTCGGTGACGGGCGGGAGGTCGACGCGGGAGTAGGTGTCGATGAGAAATTTTCCATCGGGCGAGTAGTCAATGTTGTGAGTCCCGTCGCCTGCGGTTAGTTTGACCAGGTTGGTGCCGTCGAAATTAATGCGGGCAAAGTGGACGTGGTAAGGATCCTGATTGGGATAAATCCCTCCGAGCTGAAACCAGATCTGGCGCTTTTCGTGATCGATGCGATCGACTTTGTGGACGACCCATTTGCCTTTGGTGATTTGGTTTTTGGGCGAGCCGGTTTTACTGTCGAAGAGGTAGAGGTGATTCCAGCCGTCGCGTTCGGACATCCAGATGATTTCCTTGGTTTTCTCAAGCCGATGGTAGTATTTTTTTCGGGAGTAGCAGACGAAAGTCTCCGGGGTTTCGGCAATGAGCGAGGAGGCCTTGCCGGATTTCGCATTGATGGCGACGACGCGGAGGACCTGATGTCCGCGTTGGTTGTAGAGGAAGGTGAATTGCGAGGAGTCGGAATCCCAGTTGAAATCCGAGAGGCTCCAGGGATTCTTAAATAGCTCGTTGTTGAGGGGGATTTCTTTTTTGGTGCCAAGATCGAAGAGGTGCGGGCGGGGGTGGTCGATGGTGTCGCCGGGTTTGACGTAGGTGATGGTTTTGAGCTTGGGTTGCGCTTGGTCTTTGGGGGAGGATTCCACGATATGAACCTTCCGCTTGTTTGGAGTTTTACGCTGGATGGCGACGATCTTACTGCGGTCAGGGGACCAATAGATTTGGCCGGTGAAGGGATTATCTTTGGTACCGGATTTAGAGAGGGGGATGGTTTTTTTTGTCTCGAGATTGGTGAGAGTGAGATTGTAATTTGAAATTCCGGCGCGCCATTTTCCGTCGGGCGGGGTCTCGCTTTTTTTGCGGCGTTTGGGTTGCACCTTTTTTTCTTTTGACGGTTTCCAGGAACCATCGATCACAGCGAGGCCTGGGTTCGCGGTGGCTTCAAAGACGCCGAGAGTTTTGTTGTTTGGTCCTCTGGCGATCCAAACGTGACCGGCATAAGTATGCTGGTCGATTTGCTTTCCAGGTTCCGCTTTCCCGTAGGGCGTCGGGCTGTTGAGATTGCCGAGCCAGAGGAATTGCACCGGCTGCTTGGTTTTATTTAGAAAGGAAATGGTGGTGGAGTCGCCGGTGGATTTGTGAGTGCGGGGTGCGGGAAGGACTTTGACGGTCGAGCCATTCGTGGAGGGCTTATTTTTCTTGGGGAGGAGCTGGTCGAGCTTGTCTGCTTCCTTGCGGGCGCCGGTGGCGGGATCAATGAGGACATATTTCTCCGACTTGGGCCCGGTGCGGACGCGGTACCAGAATTGTCCGGTGCCCTCGACCCACTTGGGGTCAACACGGTCGCGGAAAACTTTTCCGGAGAAGCGTTTTCCGAGGTCGTCGGCGCGTTGATAGTCTTCTTTGGAGCCCTGAGCGAGAACCGGGAAGGTGAAGACGAGGATAAGGCTGAGTGCGCGTGAAATCATGAGGGTCAAGCTACGGAGTGATGGGAAGCTGTCTTTCCCTTGATTCGAAAGAGTTAATTCGATCTTTGCCAAGTCAACAGCCGCCGAGCAGCAACGTTTGCAATCCCACTGTCTGCCGGTTTTTTATTCGGCCCCTGTGGGTCAGGGGCGGTGGAGTTGAAGCAAAGGAAGGAAATCGGTGGAGGTGAATTGACAAAGGCGGCGCGATGCGTTTTCTTCGGCCTGTGAAGAAAGCATTGGCCCTCCTTCTAGGTTTGCGACTCGGACTCTAAAGTCTGATGTTGCTTTTTGTTCTTTGGCCAATTTACCGGAACCGCGTTGGATGCGGAACCCTATCGATCCAAGGATCAGAAGACTTCGAATGAGGATCATTTCTTTGTTGTAACCCATGTCTCCAAGACGATGAAAACTGACTCCATATCCAAATACCGTCCCTTTCCGGTCGTCGAATTATCCGACCGGACGTGGCCGGATCGCACCATCGACGCAGCTCCGATCTGGACTTCCGTCGATCTGCGGGATGGCAACCAGGCGCTGCCCATTCCGATGAGTGTTGAAGAAAAACTGGAGATGTTTGATCTACTCGTGGGGGTGGGATTCAAGGAGATCGAGATTGGCTTTCCGTCGGCGAGTGATACCGAGTTCGCGTTCATGCGTCGTCTGATCGAAGAAGATCGCATTCCCCAAGACGTTACGGTGCAGGTCCTGGTGCAGACTCGTCGTCATTTGATCGAGCGAACCTTCGAAGCGATCAAAGGTGCACGCCGGGTGATTGTGCACATTTATAATTCCACCAGCACGCTTCAGCGTCGGGTGACTTTCCACGATGCCTCCCGTGAGGACATCAAGGCGATTGCGGTGGAAGGAGCGAAGGTGGTGAAGGAATTGGTGCCGACGATTCCCGAGACTGAAATCGTGCTGCAATATTCGCCCGAGAGTTTTTCCGATACGGAATTGGATTTCGCACTTGAGTGTTGCGAGGGCGTGATGGCGGTGTGGGAACCAACGCCGGAGAAGAAAATGATTTTGAATCTCCCCGCAACGGTGGAGTGGACTACTCCCAATGTGCATGCCGATCAGATCGAGTGGATGTGTCGTAATATCTCGGCGCGGGATTCGGTGATTATTTCCCTGCATACGCATAATGACCGTGGGACGGGCGTTGCGGCGACAGAGTTGGGCTTGATGGCTGGTGCGGATCGGGTGGAGGGAACTTTGTTCGGCTGTGGCGAGCGGACGGGGAATCTCGATATCGTGATCGTGTCGTTAAATATGAATAGTCATGGCATTGAGACGGGTTTGGATTTTTCGAATCTCTCACGGATGCGCGAAGTTTATGAGCGGACCACCCGCATGACCGTTCCGGATCGTCAGCCTTATGCCGGGGAGCTGGTGTTCACGGCTTTCTCGGGAAGTCATCAGGATGCGATTAAGAAAGGTCTCGATCGGCGGAAAAAGGAAGAGGCTGGGAATTGGGGCGTGCCTTATCTGACCATCGACCCCCACGATATTGGTCGGAGTTACGAAGCGATCGTCCGGATCAATTCGCAGTCCGGGAAAGGTGGGGTGGCCTACATTCTCGATCAAGAGCACGGCTTTGATTTGCCGAAGACGATGCATCCCCAGGTTGGAAAGCGCGTTTATGATTTGGCGGACGAACGCGGGAAGGAGCTTTCGGCGGAAGAGGTCGGGAAGGTATTCCTGGAGGAGTTTGCCAATGTGTCATCCGAGATGAATCTCGTGGATTACGTGTTGGACCACCATGCTGCCGGACGCGGAGAGGTTGCTTGCAAAGCTCAGGTCGAAGTAGGTGGCAAGTCACGGACCTTGGAAGGAATAGGAAACGGCCCCATCAATGCCTACGTGCAGGCGCTCGAGGTGGGCGGGCTTAAGGACTTTACTTTGACTGATTACCGCTCGCACGCGGTGCGTGGAGGTTCGAGCTCTGATGCGGCGGCGTATGTGCAGCTCCGTCATGACGACGGGCGCATTCTCTGGGGGGTGGGGGTTGACCCATCGATCGAAATGGCAGGCGTGAAGGCTCTCGTGTGTGCGTGGAATTTGCTCCGTTAGGAAAGGTGATTGGTGGAGGGTTCGCCTACCACCACATCTTGAATGATCTCCGCGGAATCGCCTCATTTTTCGCTCACCCCTACCACTCATCGGAGAGTGGATTGAACGAAAATTCAAATGGACTCATTCGGCAATATTTTCCCAGGAAATCGGATTTCTCAGAGCTGACTTAAGACGAGGTATTGAAGGTTCAAAACCTTCTCAATTCCAGACCAAGAAAAACGCTAGAATACGCGACATAAAGTGATATGTTCTCAAACCAACCCGTTGTTGCGCTTCCAAGTTGAATCCGCCTCCGTTATTGTTTTCGATTATCAACGCATTCTCTCCAGCCGTTTAATTTTATCCCAGCTACCACATGAGGACTTTATCATTATCTGTTTGGGCATTTTTGGGGACGTCTGCGTTTGCGGTTGATTTAGATAGTGATGGTCTTTCTGACATTTGGCAGCAGAAATTTGGGGCGCAGGCCCTGCTGGCGACGGCGGACGATGATGGCGATGGGTATACCAATGGAGAGGAAGCGACGGCAGCAACGGATCCCTTCGATTCATCGGATTATCCCAAACAAGGAGGGATGAGGGCCGGGCCGGGGGAAAATCTCAAGATATTGGAATTCCCGACGAAGGTGGGGAAGTGGTATCAATTGTCGGAGTCGCGTGACTTGCAGAATTTCGCTCCGATGGGTCCTCTTTTGAGTGGAACCGGGCAGATGATGCATCTTCAGCTGGATACGCAAAATACTTCGAAGAGAGCTACCCAGATAAATCACGAGCTTTGGGCCAATGTGACGGGAATCGAACTGAGTGGATTGACGGAATTGGCGACCTTTCCGACTGATCCCGACGGGGTGGCGACATTAGATCAATTTGAGGTTCCTAAAAGTTTTGCCTCGGGTTTTGGTGGAAGGTTTCAAGTCTTGATCTCCCCGCCGAGCAGCGGGGATTTTCAATTTTATATTTCTTCAGCCGGAGCGGCTGAATTGAGTCTGAGCTCGGGGGCTGGAGAGGAAGGGTTGGAAGTGATCTCGCGGGTGCTTTCGTCGCAGACGGACGTGGGCGAGGGAGAGTGGTTAAAATATCCGGGACAGGCATCCGATCCCTTGACTCTGACGGCGGGGGAATCATATTTGATGGAGGTTCGTTATCTGGCGCCGGTGTCGAGAGCACATTGCCAGATTGGCTTTACTGGTCCGGGGATTATCGAGCCCCAGTTAATTCCGGTCAGCGCAATCGTGCCGGTAGAATTTCTTCCGCAGGAGATGCCCCTCTTGCCGCTGAAAAGTCATGACTATGATTCTGCCTCGCAAACCGGCTTGCTCTGGAATTCCGGGACCTCTTTGGTGAGTGGCGTTGCCGGAATGACTGGTAACGCGGAGCAGGTCGAATCCGATCCGGCAGGTGGCGATGATTTGACAACATTCCCGACTGCTGCGACCGAAAATTTCTACGCGTCGTTTCTCTTTCAGATGACCTTCAGTCACGATGATGTCGTTCTGTATTTTCGGAATGCCGATACGTCATCCCAAGATGGCCCGCGCATTGACATTGAGGAGCTTGGTCCTAATTACGAAGAAGGTGTGCCCTTTGATCCCTCAGTGCATTTTGCGGTGGTGCGAGTAGGGGGATTGAGCGGAGATAACCAGATCAATGTGACCTATGGTGATACTTACCGAATTGAAATTGTGGCATCGTTGCAGCCCGAAGGTTTTCCCTACCGGGCGGGCTTGGCCAGTTACGTCGTGGCGGAAGATACCTATGATGTCTATGTCAGCGATTTGAATGGAAACCTGATTGGGAGTGTTAGGGGAATGACCTTTCAAGATGCCAGCAACGGAATCGAAGTTTTGAAACTTGATGCCGTAAGAATGGCCTACGTCTTGCGACCGAATCTCGTTTTAGATAAGTGGGAATTCACTGGCGGAAATATTTCCGGGAATGGATATTTGGCTGCGAATACCGGTGGATTCACTCCGGATGAAGAGCAGCATTTTTTCCGGATGGGCATCATGGATAGAGATCAGGATGGCGATGGCCTGATGGACTGGGAGGAGTTGGCCCTGGCGAAGAATCTTCCTTATTTATTTTTCGATGCCACCACGATTCCCGGGCAACAGGATAGCACGGAGGCAGCTTCTTTGTTGAGTTCGCTTGGGGAAACTATTGAGGTTTCCCTGGCGGCCTCGGATACAGCGGCTTTTGAGAGAAATTCGCCCAATTCGAGCGAAGATTATGGCGAAGTCGTATTGACGAGAACGGGGCCTTTGACTCCCTTGGAAATTCAGCTGTGCGTGCAGCCGCTGGCGGAAACCGGGAATACCGAGACGGTTTGCGATGGAACGTGTTGCACCTTGATTGGAAGTGCGGGGGACGAAGTGGCTGAAGTCAGTGATTATGAAATTACGGACGCGGACGGCAATGTCATCGTCAATAGTGTGACTTTCGAATTTGGCGAGATGACCAAGGTTCTCAGAGTACGGGCTATCCCTGATTCGATTGTGGAATACCCCGAAACTTTGAATCTTGCGATTGAGCCTGCTGAAAGTGACCAGTATCAGATTTCGCCAACGACCAATGGAGCCTCGATTCAGCTCTTTGACCTTCCGAACAGCCCAGAAAACATCGCGATCTTCACTGGAAGTTTCGGGCCTGAGAGCGGCGTGGTTTCGGGAGGGTCTGGATTCACTACCGCGACCTTGAATGGTACCAGGACACAGCTTTTGCTCTACACTGAATTTGCTGGTTTGACCTCGGCCCAACAGGATTCACATATCCACAAGTCGAATCAGATTCCGGGGAATTCACCTTCGTCTGGATCGATCATTTATGAAATTACCCAGATCCCTGGAGACGGAGCAAGCGACCCCTTGAACGGAGCCCTGACGGCGTATCCCTGGGACTTGGCCGATTCGTCGGGAGCGATACCCACCAATGGTGGACCGGCCAGCAAGCAGACAATTATCGATTCTCTCTTTGGTCAGAATGGAGAATCGCCACTTTATCTCAACATCCACACGGTGGATCATCCGGGTGGAGAGATTTGGTCTTTCCTTGTTCTCTCCGGAGGGTCGCAGATTTCTCCGGGTGCTCCTAATCCGGACGCCGACCCTGGTTCGGCGGAGTATCCGCTATTGACAGGGGATGAATTGGAATCGGAAGTACGACGTTTCCTGAATCAGGCGACATTTGGAGCGACTGATGCTGAAGTCACTGCGATGGTGGCTACGATTGAAAACGAAAGAATTTCAGATCCGACCTATCATCGTTCTGAGGCTTATGACGATTGGATTGAAAGTCAGGTTTCTCTGCAGCAGAGCTATCATCTTGATTACGCCCTGGCGGCTGATTTCCAGCATTACAAGATTGCCGGGGTGTATGACCCGGTGAGAAATCCCAGCATCGGGGATAACGCCACCCCCGCTTTGCCGGCGGTTTGGCCGACGGTTGACCGCAGCGCCGCTCATCCCGAGCACTGGTATTTGAGTCATGCATATCCCGTAACCCGCGATGATGCTGCACTTGCAGACGATAATGGTCTCAGAGCGGAACCGGGCCTTCCCAGCCAGCGCCACGTGCTCTGGCAGATGATGATCAATTCAAGAGACCAGCTTCGTCAGAAGATGGGCTTTTCGCTGCAACAAATTGTTGTGGCCAGTTATTCTTCCAGCACACTCGATGACCAGCCATACGGCATGGCCAATTATCAGGACATGCTCAACTTCCATGCCTTCAGCCATTACCGGGATATTCTCGGCTATGTGAACTGGAGCCCGATCATGGGTCGCTGGTTGTCGAGTTTGCAGAATCAAAAAGCTGCAGATCTCAATGGTGACGGTGAGGACGACATTTATCCTGACGAGAATTTAGCTCGTGAAAATATGCAGTTGTTCTCAATTGGATTGTTCGAATTATGGCCGGATGGGACCTTGCGCCTGGGGCCGAATGGACTTCCTGTTCCAACTTATACCAACGACGATATTCGGGAATTTGCCAAGGTTCTCACGGGACAAAGTTTCGGGAGATCCAATAATACCCCGGAACCGTGGGGAGGAACTCCATATGCCAACATGGTTGAGAACAATTACTTTGCTCGCAACCAGAACACAAATGGTCTCCTGTCGATGCGGTATAGCTACCCAATGAAAATGTTCGGGGCGTTTCACGATACAAGTGTCAAAACCTTCGCTGGTGTAACTATTGATAATACCGACCTTACCGATCCTACTGAGCAAGGGGTGGCTGACATCGAGGATGCCCTCGATTGGTTGGCGGGCAAACCGGACGGGCAGCCTGATTATGAAATGATCAACAGCCACCGGAGCACGCCGGCCTTCATTTGCAAAAGACTCATTCAGCGTTTCACGACATCAAATCCTTCCCGCGATTACCTTCACCGGGTGGCCACGGTGTTTAAGGAAAACGAGGGTGACTTGAAACTCACGGTCAAAGCGATCCTTTTGGATTCGGAGGCTCGTAAAGTTGATTTGAACAACACGACCTTCGGGTTGAAGAAATCGCCCTTGGAGGGCTACCTCCAGATCCTGAGGTCGATGGAAGCCTTCACTTATATCCCAATGACCGATCCTGCCGGAGCGGCGCCTTTCGACACTGCGCCGGGGAATTTCGGTAATCCGGATTTGTATCTTGGAAACTTCAATTACCCTGCCGCGCAATTGGCGAATCAGGAGAGGAATTTTCGCTTCTTGCAAGCGAACACATATATCACGGGTTCGGCGGGGCTGCAGATGATTCCGATGACCCAGGAAACCGTCTTTAACTGGTATGTTTCCGATTATTCACCGGGTGGTGCCATTGCTGAAGCTGGTCTTGTGTCGCCAGAACTTCAGTTGGCGAACGAGCCGGACGTCATTCGAAACATCAATTACTTTGAAGATGTTACCCGACAGAATAGCGGAACCCCGGGAGATCCGCTGGCTGGGTCGAACGGAAATCAACGGCTTGCTCTTGGAGTGTCTAACAACAGTGCGGATTCGAATGACCGAATTCGCCTGGATCGCTTGGGGCTGGGCTCATCCCTTTATCCCGTGACAGCTCCGACTCCGGTGGGCGGGCGGAATTCCGAATCTCTTGCCGATGAGATATTGGTTGATGAACTTGATCGTCGCCTGACGCTGGGATACTTGAAACGGAAATATCCTTACGATCCGGCTGATGACGAAGATCCTTCGGGCCCTGCCGGGAACGACTTTTTGAAGAATCCCAGAGAACTCATTATCGATGCTTTATCGATTTACGGAGATCCCTTTAATGGGACCAATGATGATATTGATCGGCGCAACAAGCTGTCCGATGCCCTTTACCTCCTAAGTTTGACACCTGAATTTCAGATTAAAAATTAACTAAGTTAACCTATGGCTGATCTTTCCAATTTCAATCGTCGCAAATTTCTCGCAACCGGTTCCTGCGGGATGATGGGATGGGGTTCGTTAATTAATACGGTCACGCAATTGCAGTTGATCAATTCCGCAGCGGCGTCCGCCGGGAATGTTGATGATGATCCAGCCACTCCCTACAAGGCGCTCGTTTGTCTTTTCCTGAGAGGTGGCTGTGACATGAATAATGTCCTCATCCCTATCGGGGGGAATTCCCAAAAAGCCGGCTATTTGGCGGACCGTGGAGTAGTCGCTGTTCCCGAGGTGGACATTGCCACGGCGGGGACAGAAATCAATGTGCCGAGTGCAGGTGATCAGCAATTTGGCCTGCATCCATCGCTTACTAATCTGGCCTCAATGTTCAATGGGGGCGATGCCGCTTTCGTGAACAATGTTGGAACGCTGGCCTACCCGACGACTCCGGATACCTATGATAGTGTGGGATTACCGCGGCAGTTGTTTTCGCATTCAGACCAAGTCACCGAGTGGATGTCGTCGATCTCCGACCGGCCCTATCTCTCGGGATGGGGATCGCGGGTGGCGGATCTGTATCATTCAACATGGAATCCCGATACCCAGACCTCGATGATGATCACGGCAGCCGGAAACAACCAATTCATGAATGGAGGGTCGGAGAATCAGTATTCGGTGACTTCGTCCGGAGCGATTAGCCTGGCGAGTTTTGGCACGCAATATAGTAACGCATTAAATGGAGACGGGACCTATCGTTTGAATCGACCGGAAGGGCAACGGCTGAAGGCCTTGGAGCGAATCATTAATTACAGTCATGCGCATCTTCTTGAAGATGGGTATTCGGCCGTAGTCCGGCGAGCTCGGGAGAATGAAGCGGTGATCACGGAGGCATCGGCTGTAGCAGATGGATTGGGATTGGATCTCGATGCCATTTGGGACAGCTATGGTGCGAGCGGTGGAGTGGCCAGTGAGCTTAAAGCCGTGGCCAAGATGATCGTGGGGCGGAATTGCATAGGGAATCGGCGTCAGATTTTCTTCGTCGATTCCGGCGGCTATGACAACCACGCCGACATCAATAATGACCTTCAGGGGAACCTTGCTTCGCTCGATGCTGCGATTGGCGCGTTTAATCAAGCGATGAAAGATTTGGCGGCTCTGGATCCGAAATTTGACTATGATCAGGTCACGACTTTCCAGGCCTCGGACTTCAACAGAACTTGGACACCCAATAGCGAAAACCCGGCAACGGCTGGAACTGACCACGCTTGGGGCACTCATTGCTTTATGTTTGGTGGCGCGGTCAATGGCGGGCAGTTTTATGGCGAGTTTCCGGAGTTGGTTGTCGGCGGCGCGAATGATACGCCACGCGGTAGCAGGGGGCGTTGGATTCCCACGACCTCGGTGGACCAACATTGCGCGGTGCTGGCCAATTGGTTTGGGGTGCCTCCGGGCAGTTCGGAGATGGAAACGATTTTCCCTAATTTGAGCCGCTTCGAAGATCCCTTCGGAGGTTCTGCAAACCTAGGCTATCTCTAGGGAATGAAAGTATTTGGTGGATTGGTTTTGGCGGTGGCTCTTGCTTGGTTTCTCGTGGGACTGAAGCGGGAATCTGTCGCTACTATTCCGGAGCCAGTAACCCCTAAACCTGATCAGGCCGAGGCCAAGGTGACGGGCTTTTCGATTGGCCGGATCCAGTTGCGCCACCCGGCCGCGATCGATGAAAGCAACACCGATGCCCGTCTGACCCGTTTTCGGGACGGAGTGAGTTACTGGCATCCCAGTGTAAAACTTGGCGGTGATCTCCATCATGAGAGCGAGACCGCCTACCGGGATCTTGAAATCATTGATGAAGTTCTGAGCAACTATCGGTTGGTTTATCAGGAGAATCCGGTGGGAACGGACAACGAGGAATTCGCTGCTGCTCTGACGGGAGAGAACCCGAAGAAAGTCGTCTTTATCGATCCTGATCTACTTTCCGATGGTGAGCTTCTGGATCGTTACGGAAATCCCTATGTTTTTCATCCCTTGAAGGCTGATGTCATGGATCTCCGCTCACTTGGCCCGGATGGTCAGCTCTGGACGGGGGATGATGTCTCGCTTGATGTGGAAAAGACCAAGAGCGAGCTTGGCCTGGCGCGGGAGGAATAATCCCGGAAGCTTTGCTTTTCCCTAGTGTTTCAGTAAATCCCGAGTCTGGCCGTCTGATGACAGGGAGGGCAGCAGTTAGGCGATATTTTCGTCGCACCAGCGACAGTTTCATACTGTCAGTTCGAAATCTTGATCGGGAACCAAGTTTGCCTCCACAGGAAGCTCTCCCTCTATCTTGATTCGGCATTGGTGGAACGTCTCGATGAGTCGCTCTTCGGTCTCTCCGGTCAGGTTGGGAAGGAGGGGGCGGATGATCGGGGTCGGTCGGCTAACGAATGACTCCTCGCTCGGAGTTGGCGATGAAGGCGAGGAGCTTGGCTACGCTGGCCTGCTCACTGAGCTCAGCAGAAAGGCTTTCAATGACCTTTGAGAGATTGAGATCCTTTTTTAGGAAGAGTTTTTTATAGGCTGTGCGCAGGGCTTTGATATTCTCGTCGGTGAACCCCCGGCGTTGCAGTCCGACTTGGTTGATGCCGCGGACCGATGCGGGATTGCCATCTACGATGGTGAATGGTGGGACATCCTGCACGATTTTGGTGCAGCCTCCGACGATGGAATGTT
>NHEN01000189.1 GCA_002172625.1 Verrucomicrobiaceae bacterium TMED86
GAAGGGGTAGCTGAAGCGGTCGTGGTGGAGGCCGAGTTGGTGGAGCATGGTGGCGTGGAGGTCGCGGACGTGGACGACGTCCTTGACGGCGTTGTAGCCAAGTTCGTCGGTTTCGCCATAGCTCGTGCCGCCTTTGACGCCACCTCCGGCCATCCACATTGAGAAGCCTTTGATGTGGTGATCGCGGCCAGCGCCGCCTTTGCCCTGGAACATTGGGGTGCGTCCGAATTCGCCGCCCCAGATGACGAGGGTGTCTTCGAGCATGCCGCGCTCCTTGAGGTCGGTGAGGAGCGCCCAGGTGGGGCGGTCGGTGAGGCCGCAGCAGATGCCCATGTATTTTTCAAGTCCGCCGTGGTGATCCCAGCCGCGGTGGTAGAGTTGGATAAAGCGCACCCCGCGTTCGGCGAGGCGACGGGCGAGGAGGCAGTTTGAGGCGTAGGACCCGTCGCCGGGTTTTGCGCCGTAGAGGTCGAGAACGCGTTGGGGTTCTTTGGAAATATCCATGAGCCCCGGGACAGAGGTCTGCATGCGGAAGGCCATTTCATAGGCCGCGATGCGGGTGTCGATTTCGGGATTCACGACGAGCTTGTTGCGTTTGCGGTCGAGCTTGTTGATCGCCTCGACGAGGGCCGATTGCTGGGCCGAGCTGATACCTTTGGGATTGCTAACGTAGTGAACGGGATCTCCGGCAGAGTTGAATTCGACTCCTTGATGGCGGCTGGGGAGAAAGCCCGCCGACCATTGGCGGGAAGCGATGGGTTGGGGGTTGCGTCCACCGACACTGGTGAGGACGACGAAGCCGGGGAGCTCCTCGGTTTCCGAGCCGAGGCCGTAGGTGATCCAGGAACCCATCGAGGGCCGACCGCTGATCGCGGTGCCGGTGTTCATGAAGGTGTGCGCCGGGTCGTGGTTGATTTGCTCGGTGACCATGGAGCGGACGATGGCGATGTCGTCGGCGAGTTTGGCGGTGTTCGGAAGAAAGTCGCTGATGACCTGTCCGCTCTGGCCATACTTGTTGAACTTGGTGAGGTGGCCCTGAACTTTGAGTTTTTGTCCTTGGAGCTGCGCGATGGGTTGTCCTTTGGTGAAGGAGGTCGGCATGGCCTTGCCGTTGAGCTTATCGAGCTGGGGTTTGTAGTCGAAGGTCTCAAGGTGTGATGGTCCACCGGACATGCAGAGGAAGATGACTCGTTTGGCCTTGGCCGCGAAGTGCGGGAGGCTGTTGAGTGGAGCGGCTGTGGCTTGATCGCTGAGCAAGCTGGCGAGAGCGGCGGAGCCAAGGCTGAGCCCGGTTTGTCCCAGGAAAGTGCGTCGTGTATGATCGATCATCTTAGTTGCGGGTGATGGTTTCGTTGAGATTGAGAAGAGCGCGAGCGACGGCGGTCCAGGAGGCGAGCTCGGTGGCATCAACGTCATTCGGCCTCGGTGCTTGCCCGACATCGAGGACGGTCTCTGCGGATTTGGGATTCTTTTGGTAATCCTCGTAGGTTGTTTTCAGCAGTCCGGTCATGACGGCGCGTTCTTCAGCGTCGGGTAGACGTGAGAGAACGAGCTGATACGCGAAGTCGAGGCGTGAATTGGAGGCGGCATCGCCTTCCTTCATGATGCGATAAGCCAGCGCGCGGGCGGCTTCGATAAAGGTGGGATCATTAAGTAAAACAAGCGCAGCGGTTGGGGTGTTGGAACGTGGTCGTTCGGCGGTACATTCCTCTCGGCTCGGGGCGTCCATGGCCTTGAGCATTGGATGGAGGAACTGGCGTTGCCAGTGGACGTAAACGCCGCGACGCCATTGCTTGGGGTCGGTGTGGTGTTTGTATTTCCGGGTGGGGAAGTTGAGGTGGCGATAATAGCCGGTTGGCTGGTAGGGCTTGGCGCTGGAGCCGCCGAGGTCGTCGACGAGGAGTTGGCTCAGGGCGAGGGCGTTGTCGCGGATCACTTCGGCCGGGAGGCGGTAACGTGACTGTCGGGCCACGATCTGGTTGTAGGGATCGCGCTCCATGAGTTCGGGCGGGCAGAGTGAGGACTGGCGGTAGGCCCGGCTGGTGACGAGGAGACGGACGAGGGCTTTGACGTCCCACCCACTTTCGTAAAAGGCGACCGCTAGGTTGTCGAGGAGCGGGCCGTTGGAAGGAGGCTCGCCTTGTCCGCCGAAGTCGGATAGTGAGCGGGAAATTCCCGAGCCGAAGTAGAGATACCAAAAGCGATTGGCGAAGACGCGGGCGGTCAACCCGCCGCTGCCGTTCTTGGGATCGGTGAGCCAGTTGGCGAGATCGAGGCGAGTGGCGTGTTTTGCCGTGGAGACCTTGCCGAGGAATTCGGGCACGGCGGCGGTGACAACGGGACCGCTGTCGTCCAGCCAATTGCCACGGGGAAGAATTCGCATTTCCCGGTGAGGCTTGGCGGAGGTGATCATGGTCCAGCGGCCACCTTTTTCGATGGCATTCTTTTCGGCGAGGAGCTTGTCCCACTTGTCTTTCTTGAACGAGGACACGATTTGCTCGAATGACTTTTCGAGCTGAGCGAGCTTTTTGTCGTCGGCGGGCTTGCGCTTTTTATTGGCTTTGAGTTTGACGATCTCGGCGTCTTTTTTGAGAGCGTTTTTGACTTCTCCGCCGCCGATGAGCGCGCCCATTTCTTTCTCAATGCGAGCGAGCTTTGTCTCGTCTTCGTCAGAGTAGAATTTCATTTCGGGCGGACGGCTGGTGGGGAGGGAATTGCCATCAAAGCCGGTGTCGTGCAGGTCGGAAAAGAATGCGGCCATGGCGTAATGGTCTTTGATCGAATAGGGATCGTACTTGTGGTCGTGGCATTGCGCACAACCGACGGTGGCGCCCATCCAGACGGCTGAAACGTTGCGCACGCGGTCGGCGGCGTAGATGGCATCGTATTCTTTTTTCTGCAGTCCGCCTTCGTGGGTGGTTTGCAGGAGACGGTTGTAACCCGAGGCAACTTTTTGCCACTTGCTGGGATTTTTTAAGAGGTCGCCGGCGAGTTGTTCACGCGTGAATTGGTCGAAGGGAAGGTTTTGATTGAAGGCGCGGATGACGTAGTCGCGGTAGGGCGAGATGTTGTGATCCTGATCGCCGTGATAGCCCACGGTGTCGGCGTAGCGAACGAGGTCGAGCCAATACATCGCCATGCGTTCGCCGAAGTGTGGCGAGGCGAGGAGTTCATCGACGACTTTTTCAAGACTCTTCTTTCCGCTAACGAAGGCATCGACTTCTTTTGGAGTTGGCGGCAGACCGGTGAGGTCAAAATAGAGACGTCGGATCAGCGTGATGGGATCGGCGTCGGGCGAGGGCTTGAGACCCTCGGTGCCGAGTTTATGAAAGACGAATCGGTCGACCCAGTTTTCAGGCCAGTCTGTTTGATCGACCTTGGGAACGGAATTTTTGAGAGGCGGAGTGTAGGCCCAGGGTGCCGAGTATTTTGCGCCTTCGGCAATCCAGCGGGTGAGGAGTTTGATTTCCTCGGGCTTGAGTGACTTGTGGGATTTCTCCGGCGGCATTGGATCTTCCTTGTCGTTGATGCGAAGGATGAATTCGCTGTCCTCTGGCTTGCCGGGCACGATCGCGGCATAGCCTCCGAGGTCGGCGAAAGCGCCATCCTCACCATCAGGAATATCGAGCCGAAGATCGGCTTCGCGCTCATGCGAATCCGGGCCGTGGCAAAAGAAGCACTTGTCCGAGAGAATGGGACGAATGTCGGTATTGAAATCAATGCGCTTCTCGGCCCAGGAGATTTGGACGAGAGCGAGGAAAAGGAAGGTGTTCTTCAGCATCGGAGAGGCGAGTCTAGAGAAAATGAGCGGCTCGCCCACTCAGAAATTTTAGATAAATTGGGGAATTCCGGGCTTTCCTTTTTGAGTAGTGAATCGTTTCTTCGGTTCCTTGTAATGAAGTATCTAGTTCTCTTTTTTCTCGCGGCGTTGACTCTTTTGGCTGGAGCCAAGAACAATCAGCCCAACATTGTCTTTTTCTTTACTGATGATCAGACGGTCAGCACGATCGGGTGTTACGGCAACAAGATCGTAAAGACCCCGAATATCGATGGCTTGGCGAGGCGGGGGGTGCGTTTTGAGCAGGCTTTTGTGAGCCATCCCATCTGCTGGGCGAGCCGGGCCTCGATTCTTTCCGGTCTGTCGGCGCGGAGCTATCGCGCTCCCGGGAATGAAGAGCAGGTAAGAGGGGAGGTGATGGAGAAGCTCTACACCGATCTTCTTCGCGAGCAGAATTATCGCACCGGGCATATTGGTAAGTGGCACACCAAGGCTCCGAGGGGCTGGAGGAAGGAGGATCACTTTGATGTCTGTGAAGTCATCGGGCGGAATCCCTTTTACAAGAAAATGCCTGACGGCACTTTACGTCACGAGACGGAATTGATCGTCGATAAAGGAATCGATTTTTTGAAATCCCAGCCCAAGGGAAAACCCTTCGCGCTCAATATGTGGTTCAATGCTTGTCATGCCGAAGATGGTGATCGTCGCCCGGGGATCGGGCACTTTGCCTGGCCCCGTGCGGTGGACGGGATGTATGATGACGCTTACATTGAGCAGCCCCGCCTCAACAAGCCGGAGATCTTTGACGGGCTTCCGGATTTTTTACAAACGAGTATCACGCGGGAGCGCTATTTCTGGCGTTGGAATACTCCCAAGAAATACGAAACCAACATGCGGGCCTATTACCGAATGGTGAGTGGTATCGACGGCGCGATCGGCCGTTTTCTCAAGGCGCTCGAAGAAGCCGGATTGGCCGATAACACCATCGTGGTTTATTCCGCGGATAATGGTTATCACATGGCCAATCGGGGCTTGTCCGGGAAGTGGTCACACTTTGAGGAGTCGATTCAAGTGCCTTTGATTATTGCTGACCCTCGGGTTAAACCGGCTCAACGCGGCAAGGTGAGCAAGTCGATGGCGCTCAATCTCGACTTGCCCGCGACCTTTCTCGACTGGGCTGGAATTGAAGTGCCTGAGCGCTACGATGGCCGGAGCTTGAAGCCTCTGGTGAATGGTGGGGATTCATCTGACTGGCGGAGTGATACCTTCCACGAACACTTCGCGGTGCGGCATCGCATTCCGGCCTACGAGGGAGTACGCAATGCCAACTACAAGTATGTTCGCTATGTCGATCACGATCATGAATTCCTCCATGACTTGAAGAAGGATCCTGACGAGTTGATCAACCTGGCCAAGGATCCCAGGCATGCCGTGGTTCTCGGTGAGATGCGCAAGCGGACCGATGAATTAGTGGCGCAACAAGGTGGTCCGCTCGCCCCGCCGAAGCAGCCGTTTACGGCATCTACCGTACCTCATCCAGAAGCTTCGGCGGCGGTTACGGTGAGACCGGGACCGGATGGTTTTGCGCGAATCTTTAACGGGAAAAACCTCAACGGCTGGACCGGCGACCGGAAGTATTGGTCGGTGAAGGACGGTGCGCTGACGGGAGTTTCCGATGGCTCGCTGAAGATAAATCGCTTCATCACCTGGAACGCCACGACGATTCGGAACTTCGAATTGCAAGTGAAGGTCAAGGTCAGTGGACGCGGTAATAGCGGGATTCAGTATCGCGGGAAGATGCTTCCTAAAGTGGATCTCGACATCGTGTCAGGCTACCAATGCGATATTATGCCCAAGCCGGCCCACCAGAATGGCATGCTTTACGAAGAGCGCGGTCGTCGGATTCTGGCGCATACCGGTGAGAAAGTGATCGTAGATCCCGACGGCCAATCCTGGGTGGTTGGAACGATGCCGGTGAAGGCCTTCCCGGCCGATGAGTGGCTCGACTACCGCGTTGTGGTGAAGGGGAATCATCACAAGCATTGGATCAATGGCCACAAAACTGCGGATCTCGTCGACCTTGATCCAAAGGGACGTGCGCTTGAGGGCGTGTTGGGATTCCAGGTGCATGTGGGACCTGCAATGGAGATTCAATATAAAGACATTCGGATCAAACACTTTGCCGATGATCTTCCGCTCCTTACCATTGAAGATAGTCCGATTCCAGAGGAGGCCTATGGAGTGCGCCCGCAGGGCCAGCCGAAGAAAGGCTGGAAGGCACCGGTTCGCGGGAAGAAGTAGAAACCTAGGAAGAGGTGATCTTTTTTGTAATTGCCGTCGCGAGGATCTTCGAGGCTCTCAAAGAAGGTGACACCCCTTGATATAGCGTGCCGGTCTTAGTGGGAATGGGCCAACAATTTGCTGGGCTTTCCCTAGCTTGATCTCCCCGGGGAATTGCGCAAAAAAAGGGGCTGTTGCCCTGACGGGAAAAGGTGTAAAATACTCCCGATGAAATCTGAAATTGATCGCCGTCGCTTCTTGCTCAGAGCGGCCGGGGCCACGCTGGCCTTGCCCGGGCTTTCTTCGCTAATGGCGAAAACTGCTGATTCGCTGGCCACGGTGCAGACCACGCAGGGCGCGGGGATCGGTGCGAAGCGCTTTGTGGCGGTAGGAAACCTCCTCGGATTTCAGCAAAAGAGTTTTTTCCCGGAGACCACGGGCAAGGGATACGAATCTACCACCTTGCTCAAGCCGTTGGAAGCGATGCGCGAAAACATGACGGTTTATCGCGGGCTCGATCATGGATTAAAAGGGGGACACTTTGCGGTGCACACTTTTCTCTCCGGAGTTCTCCATCACGAGGCGAAAAATCGTCAGGATGGCAATGTTACCATCGATCAATTTCTTGCCGAGGAGGTGGGCAACCAAACGCGCTTCCCTTCGTTGACGGTGGGATCGGAAGGCGGAATTCACGGGGGGTGCCAGCTTTCGTGGACCCGCTCGGGGGTGCGTGTGCCGCCGATCACAAATCCGGAAGAGCTCTTCGATCGACTCTTCGCGACCGATTCACCGGAACGTCGGGCGCAGCGCGGAAAAGAGAACCAGTTGCAGAAGTCGATTCTCGATACCGTGAACGATGAAGCCAAGGGCTTGTCAAAAAAGGTAAACAAAGAAGACCGCGAAAAGCTGGATGAGTATTTTACCTCGATCCGTGACGTGGAAAAGCAACTCGAGTTGCGCCGTCGTTGGGCGGACCAGCCGAAGCCGAACGCCCCATTCGACAAGCCGGCTAATGCTAACACGGTGAACGATCTTGCGATGCTCTATGAGCTGATCGCGCTGGCGTTGCAGACGGACTCGACGAGAATTGCCACTTTGGAAATTGGCGGCTGTTTCTTGCCGCAACACCTCGGGATCGACAAGTCGTATCACGGGCTTTCCCACCACGGGAACAAGGAGGATGCGGTGAAGCATCTCATCGCTCTTGAGACTTATCAGATTGAACACTTTGCGAAATTTCTAAATCGCCTCTCTGGCGTGCAGGATGGTGACCAGACTTTGCTCGATTCAACTTCGGTCTTATTCGGTAGTGGAATTGGCAGTGGAAATTCCCACACCAATTCGGACCTGCCCATCGTGCTCGCCGGAGGCGGGTATCGCCATGGCAAGCTGAAGAAAGTAGAGACCAAGGGCATCAAGAAAGTGCCGTTGTGCAACCTCTATCTCGACATCGCACAGCGCATGGGCGTGGAAGCTGAATCCTTCGGAACCAGCACGGGAACCTATTCCTAGGGTCGCTTCTCTTGGAAAGTTTTTAGAGATGGGAATGAAACGAATTTTCCTCGTGATGGCCACCGCCTGTGGATTGGTGGGAGCGAAGGAGAAGACCTCCAAGGAAGTCATCGTCGATTTCCTGGAATACCATTGCTACGATTGTCACGATGATGCGTCGAAGAAAGGCGAGCGGGAATTTGAGAGTTTCAAGCTTCCGCTGGAGAGCGTGCAGGATTTGATCACGGCGCAAGAGATCATCGATCAAGTGACGCTCAAGGAAATGCCTCCGAAGAAAAAGGAGCAGCCTGAAGATGAGGAGCGCCTGGCTGTTATTCGCGCGCTGTGGGAAGAGATATCTGCTGCGCGAGATCGTTTTGAGAGTAATGGCGGGCGAACCGTGATGCGTCGTCTATCGAACCGCGAGTATGAGAACACGCTGGAGGTTTTATTTGGTCGGAGGGTTGATACGCTGGGCCTAACCTTGGATTTCCCAAAGGAGCAAACCAGCCGGCATATCGATACGATTGGCGAAAGTTTGGTGACCTCGGGGTTCTTGGTGGATCAGTATTTCCAGTCGGCCCAGAGATTGGTGGAGCATCGTCTCGGCAAGCCCGAGATGGAGCAGAAAAGGTGGCACTTCACGAAAAACTTCAAGCAATACGAGGAACTCTCAAATTCCCATCGGGCAGTCTTCAACTACGAGTTCCTCTGTCTCTATGAACAGCCCAATACCGATACCCGCCAAGGCGGCTACGGTCACATCGAAGACTTCAAGGTGGGCGTGCCGGTTTCGGGATTTTATGAATTGGAAGTCAAGGTGCAGGCCTTGCATCGGGACACGCATTACGATCCCAAGATCTTCGGGATCGATTTTTCCGAGCCCTTCATACTTGGCGTGGTGCCGGGCGATGCCACCAAGGGGCACATTCATTACCCGCAGAGAATCGAGCCTCTCCTGGCCAAGGCTGTCGTGCCGGATGAGAAACCAGAGTGGATTAAGTTCAAGGTTTGGTTGGAGGTGGGGCAGACGCCTCGTTTCATTTTTCCGAATGGTCCCTACGAGTCGCGGGCATCCGTGATTACGATTAACAAACGTTATAAGGACGAGTTCAAAAACCCCAAAGATGGTGTCAGTCGGACCACTCTCTTGCGAGAGGGGAAGCTTCCGCATATTCGAATTTCCGAGATCAAAGTGGAAGGTCCGCTCCCTGAAAAAGGCGGCAGCGCAGAAGAACGTGCGGTCTTTGGTAAGGAGGGGTTTCAGGAAGGTAAGGCCCTGGAGCAACTTGATCGCTTTGCCGAACGGGCCTTTCGTCGCCCTATTAATGAGTCGGACCGAAAGCGCGTGCATGGCTTTTACAAAAAGCGAATGGGGGAAGGCGCAAGGCCTCGTCAGGCTGCGTTGGATTCGTTGAAGTTGATTCTCTGTTCGCCTTCGTTTTTCTATCTCAGTGAAATTACGCCGGAGGATGATCCTTCTCTGAAGCCCTACGATCTGGCGGCACGCTTGTCCTATGCCCTTTGGGCTATGCCGCCGGATGAGATCTTACGGAAAGTGGCCGCTTCCGGTCGGCTGAATGAACCTTCGGTCTTGCGAGAGCAGATTGATCGCCTGCTGAAAGATCCGCGTTCCGAAGGCTTCGTGAACAGCTTTCTCGATGGCTGGTTGAATCTCCGTGACCTGGGCAACATGCCGCCGCCACGTCGTTCGGCTCGGAGGTATTATTCCGAAGACCTTCCAAGTTCGATGAAGGCCGAGGTGCGAATGTTTTTCAGTCACATCTTGCATGGAAATGCTCCTGTGTCGGAATTACTCGATGCCGACTACACTTTCGTCGATAAGTATCTCGCGAAGCACTACAAGCTGCCCGATGCCGAGCGGCTCCGCTTGAAGGATGGTTTCCAAAAAGTTGAACTCAAAGGAAAGCGTCAACGCGGAGGCATCTTGGGAATGGCCGCAGTCCATACCGTGAGTTCGAATGGCGTGGAGACCTCGCCGGTGACGCGGGGCGTCTTTGTTTCCGAAAATATCCTCGGCGTGATTCCACCACCACCACCCGATGAAGTGCCGGCCATCGAACCGGATGTGCGCGGGGCGCAAACGCGTCGTGAGATTCTCGCCAAGCATAGCAACTCAAAAACCTGCGCGGAGTGTCATCGCAAGATTGACCCGCTGGGATTTGGCATGGAAAGCTTCGATCCGATTGGCCGTTGGCGGGATAAGTATCCGCAAGTGAACAAGAAGACCAAGGCCTTGAAAGTCGACTCCAGTGGCGAGATGCCTTCGGGTGAGAAGTATGCCGGCTTTGAGGAATTGCGGAAGATCCTCGTCGAGACCCGCACTGAAATGTTTACCCGTCATTTGATTTCCACCTTGCTGACGCATGCCACCGGTCGACACATGGAGGCGGTTGATCAATACGAGATTCAGGACATTCAAAAAAAGGTCAAGGAAGCCAAGGGTGGATTGCGAACCCTCGTGATCGAGTGTCTCGTTAGTGATATTTTTCGGTCGCGATAGTCGCGTGGCGGCGCTTTTGAAGCGCCAAGAAAAACTTGGCATGGCGGCTCCAATCCGCCGCCACCTTCCGCTAAGAACCTTCGCTCCTTTTGAGCTGTTTTCGTTGATTGATAAAGGAGACCAGAAAATAGACTAGCAGCGCGGAGAGGATGCCTGGGGCGCCGTCGTAAAGATATTTGCCCATCCCCGAAAAGCGCCAGGTCATCGCGGTGATGAATCCGATGGCCATCATGAGGAGGGCGAGATTTTCGGAGGGGCGTTTTCCGAGGGCGTGAATGATGACGAGTGGCCCGAGAGTGCAGGCTAGGGCGGACCAAGCGAGGATGACGAGAGAGAAGACATTGGCCGGAGCGAAGAGAGCGATGGTGAGTGAAACGGCGACTACCGCGAGGGTGCTGAGGCGTTTGGCGCGCACGCCGTGGCCGAGTTTGAAGTCGTCGCTGAGAACGGCGGAGCAACTGAGGATTTGCGAATCGATGGTGGAAATGGTGGCGGCGAAGATTCCACCGAGAACGATGCCGACGGCAACGCCGGGAAGGAGATTTTGCGCGAGCGTGGGCAGGGCAAGCTCGGCATCGAAGGAGGTGCTTTGTTCGATGTAGAGGCGGGAGGCTAGTCCAACGACGAGAGTCACGGAGAGGAAGAGTCCACTCCAGAGGAAATAGTAGAGCCCGGTTTTGCGCATGTGTTGTGAGTCATCGAGCGCCATGAAGCGGACCATGACCTGCGGTTGACCAGTGACGCCGATGCCATTGAAAAGCCAGCCGATCGCGAAGAGCGCGGTCGCTCCGAGAGAGCCGAAGCGTTCGACGCCGAGATCGAGGTAGGAGGGCGAGACTTGATCGAGTTTACCGACAAAGTCGCCCACCCCTCCGGAGTGATGAATGGCCGATCCGAGGAGCAAGAGCATGGCAAACATCATGAGAATGGACTGCGCGGCATCGGTCCAGATCGAGGCCCGCAAGCCACCGCTCATGCAGTAGACGAGAATGAGCCCGGCTCCGATGCAGGCTCCGGAAGAGGTGTGCCAGTTGAAGAGGGCATGGAGGGCTTTGCCGCCGGCATTGAGTTGGGCCGCAGCGTAAATGGCGAGGAAAACGAGCGTGATGATTCCGATGGTGATCTGGAGGGTGCGATAATGACCGCCGTTCCATTTGCTGAGAAGTTCCGCGAAACTGAGCGCGCCCGTTTGTTTCGTGGCTTCGCGGAGTTTTTTATGAACCACGCAGAAGGCGATGAGGTCGCCAAAGAGGAATCCGCACACCAACCAGATCGCCGAGAGCCCGTAACTGTAAATGTATCCGATCAGCCCGATGAACATGTAGCCGCTGTTTTTCGTGGCGGCAGCCGAGAGCGCGGTGAGAAGAGGAGAGACTGTCCCTCCGGCGAGAAGGTAATCGTTTTCCTTGTCCGTCTGTTGGCGGGTGGACCACAAACCGATGACAACGAAAAGAATGAGAAAGAAGAGAAAGCCGACAATTTCCATCACTAAAGATGGGAGCATAGGAACCGGGGAAAAGATCCCAAGACTTTAGGTGGAGAAAAATTAGATTCCAAGTCGGGTGAGATGGCCAGATACACAAAAAGTCCCTTTGATCGGATAGGCCTCAGGGCTGCGTCACGTGGAGTCTCATGAACTGTCGGCTGCTGCCACTGAGTGATTGAACAGGCTTCGTTTTTTGGGATCTCCCGGAAGGAGCGAGAGTCAGGCTTGTCAGAGGAGTCTGATCGGAATTACCCTTGGCCATGGATCGACAAGTTGTTTGGGGTTTTTTAGGAGCAGCCGGGATTGCGGAGAAGAATTGGGCTTCGGTGCAGCGGTCGGGGAATGGAATTTTGAAATTTGTGGGGAGTCGGGATGTGGCCAAGGCGCAGGCGTTTATTGATCGGTGCCAGGCTTCCGCGCCTTTTGAGAAGGCTCCGGAGGCGGTAGAGGGTTATGAGGAAATTCTCGCGGATCCTGAAATAGATGCGGTATACATTCCATTGCCAACGGGTCTTCGGAAGGATTGGGTGATCCGGGCGGCGGAGGCGGGGAAGCATGTTCTTTGTGAGAAACCCTGCGCGCCCAAGGCGGCGGATCTCGAGGAGATGATTGCCGCTTGCGAGGCCAATCAGGTGCAGTTCATGGACGGGGTGATGTTTATGCATAACCCGCGCCTGAGTGAGATTGTCAAGGTGGTGGAGAAAGGAGACGAGCTGGGGAAACTGCGCAGAATTGAAAGTTGTTTCTCTTTCTTCGGTGAAGATGATTTCTCGGACAACATTCGCGTTAATTCCAAGCTGGAACCATTGGGTGCTCTTGGTGATCTCGGGTGGTATTGTGTGAGAATGTCGTTGTGTTGCTGCGAGGGCGATCTCCCGGTGCGAGTGCGCGCGACCTTGTTTGAAGAGAAAAACGGTGTGCCGGTGGATTTGCGCGGGGATCTCATCTTCAGTGATTCGCGGACGGCGTCGTTTCATTGTTCATTCAATACGACCTTGGAGCAAAGCTGCCGGATTTCCGGGACGAAGGGTGCGCTCACCTTGGATGACTTTGTGCTCCCATGTGATAACCAAAAGGCGGCGTTCACCATTGAGCGTCAGGAAGAGGTCGGGGAAGGGAGCAATTTTTCCACTCGTTCGTTGAATCGTGAGGTTGAGCTGACGGGAGAAGCCGAATCGCAAAAGACACTTCTCTTTCGAAATTTTGGGAAGCTTGTTCTCCGTGGTGAGAGAGATTCTTACTGGCCGGAGATCAGTCTGTTGACGCAACGAGTGATGGATGCCTTGCTCGAGTCGGCCCTTGGGGATGGGGGAATGGTGGAGCTGGATTAAGAGGGGGCAGCTTCACAGCTTGCGAAAGATTTCCGGAAACGTTAGCTTACTTTCTATCAGTGAAATCACTTTTGGCTTTTATCTTGGGAGCGGGATCCCTTCTGGGGCAATGGAATGCCAGGGACCAGGCGTTGGTGGAGGAGATTCTTCCGACGAAGGAAGAGAGCAAGTGGCTGGAGATCGACTGGCGGATTGACCTTTGGCAGGCGCGGAAGGAATCGGCAAAGTCGGGGAAGCCGATTTATCTCTGGGAGATGGACGGGCATCCGCTGGGATGTGTCTGAAACAATGGCGTGATCGACAGGTTGTTGGTCTTTTCAAATCCCGAGGTTCAGAAGCTCTTGAAGGAGGACTTTATTCCGGTGGCTGCCGATGATTGGTATCAGCGACGGAGGAAAGATGCCGAGGGTGAGTTCTTTCGAAAGGTGGCCGATCAAGGCCCTCGCTCCAGCGGAGGAACGAGGCAGGGGCACTATGTCTTTACCCCGGGCGGAACCTTGTTGGGTTACAATAACAACCGGGGGGCGGACCGGCGCTTGAAGATGATGCATGAGTCCTTGAAGAAGTGGGATGAACTTCCGAGGGAGGCCCGGAGTGCGGCTCTGGGCGAACGGGGGAAAATTGATGAGCGCTATGTTCGCGCCCTGCCCGACAATGTGCAGGTGATCAAGGTGTATACGCGGGTTTTAGAGAAGAGGGGCGACCAGCTTGTGGCATTGCCTGAGAAGAAGATGGGGACCTTGACTGCGGTTGATCATCTTTGGTTCAAGAAAGACGAGGTGAAGGATCTCCTTGAGTTGGTGAAAAAAGGTGGAGGGGAGTTTCCAAAGGAGCTGTCGAGAAGGATTGCGCGATTTCACCTCTTGGACAACACGCGGGGCGAGTCCTTGTCGTGGCGGAAGGAAGAAATTCATAAGATGAAGCTGGAAGTAAGTTCCGAGGGTCTGTTAGTGGGGGGATTTTCGATCAAATCGGGAGATGAAAAGATGGGGTATGAGGGTGAAATACGCGGGAAGCTTTCCTTTGGTCGGGATGGTGGATTGAGCATTTTTGAGTGTCTCGTGATTGGGGAGCATTGGGGCGAGGGCCCCTGGACCAGAGGAGCTCGTCCGGGGCGGAGTCCGTTGGGTCAGGTTTTCAAATTATCTCCGGCGACATCCGGGCACGATCAGATCCCGCCGCAAAGTATTAGAAGTTCATCCGCTTATTGGGCCGCGGAATAGTCCGGGTTTTCTGGAATTGGTGGTCCAGATGAGCGGCAACATGAATTGTTGATGCGGCTGATCGGAGTTGGGATTTTTTTCCTGGGTTCTCTTTTCTTCCCGGCGAAAGATCCGGCGGAAGAGATTGCCGAAGTGGAGGAGCAATTGCGAAAGATGGCTCCGGTCATTAACGCCCCGGCGAGGCAGTTATCGGAGCGGGGTATTGCGCGAAGAGTTACTCGGCGCGGATGGCGAGAGTGGTATGAGGAGCCACTTCATTGTGACGGAGGGGTTGATTTGATGCCGAGTTCTTCTTCGAGACGGCGAATGAGTTCTCTGGAGCTGTCATCGAGGCCCTTGGCCTCTTCGCGGAGAGTTTGGTTTTTTAAAAGCGCGCCGTAGTCGCCCTGACCGATGGAGTCTTGAATCGATTGATCGACAGGAAATTCTTCGATTACTTCTGCGCGCGGAATTTGGGGAAGCAGAGTGGTGAGCTTGTTTTCGTTCTCTTTGACAATGGCGAGCTTGGCGGCTTCTTCTTGTTCTGGGTCGTTCACGAAGTCGATTTTCTGATGCCACTGGCCGAGCAGGCTGCTATCGATCCAGTTTTTCAGCTTGGTGAAGGCGGGTTGCTTGCTTCCTTCTTCGACTTTGCCCGCGAGGTAGCCCTTGAATTGTTCGAGTTCGGCGACAGTGCCGGCGTAGCGGACGCCGGTGAGGAGACAGTAGGCGATGAGTCCTCCGACCAGCAGGCCGAAGATCATTCCGGGGAGACCAAATCCCATGGAGCGAACTTGTCCGCCCTCCCCGCCTCTTCCTGAGAAAAATTTGAGGATGGATCGGAAGATGGAAAAGGCTCCAATGAAGCAAATGACTCCAATGGCGACAGGCATCCAGGGCTGTGGTTTCTCGATGAATGTGGCTACCAGGGAAAAGCCGTTGTTGTATCCCCAAAGTCCGGTGACGGCGCCAATGCCGAGGGCGATCAGGTTAAAGAATAATTTTGCGAGGACTTTGAGAAAACCAAGGACGGCAAAGACCGCGAGGATGATGAGGATCATCTCGCTGGCGCCGATGGAATCAAAAGTCATGCCAAGCTTAGCTTAGTCGCAAAATGCGCGATGTCTCAAGAGATGATCGCAAAGAATGAGATTGGTCATCGCTTCAACGATGGGAACCGCGCGGGGGAGGACGCAGGCATCGTGGCGTCCCCGACCTTTGAGTTCGGTGTCCTCTTTGTCTTTGGAGACGGTGACTTGCGATGACATGATGGTTGCGGTGGGTTTGAATGCCACGCGGAAGAGAATGGGTTCGCCGTTTGAAATGCCACCCTGCACACCGCCCGAGCGGTTTGTCTTGGTGCGGACTGTTTCGCCATCCATGTAGAAGTGATCGTTGTGTTCTGCTCCGGTGAGAAGGGTGCCGCCAAATCCGCTGCCGACTTCGAACCCCTTGGTCGCGGGAATGGAGAGCATCGCTTTGGCAAGGTCTGCCTCGAGACGATCAAAGACGGGCTCGCCAAGTCCCGGAGGGCAGCCACGCACGACAGCTTCGATGGTGCCGCCGACGGAATTGCCTTGGGAGCGAATTTCTTTGATCCGTTCAATCATGCGCTCGGCAGCTTCCGGATCTCCGGTGCGGACGATGTTTGACTCGATGGTTTCGGATGTGACGGAGAGAGGATCAACCTCGGCGGAAACGTCTTGCACGGTTTTCACCCAGGCGAGGGCTTCGATCCCGGGGCAAAGGTGATTGATGACTTTCTTGGCGACGGCGGCTGCGGCGACACGGCCGATGGTTTCGCGGGCCGAGGAACGTCCGCCTCCCTGCCAGTTACGAATGCCGAATTTGGCATCGTAGGAATAGTCGGCGTGGGATGGCCGGTATTTCTCGGCCATTTCGGAATAGGCCTCCGGTCGGTGGTCCTTATTGCGAACGAGGATGGCGATCGGCGCTCCGAGGGTGAGTCCTTCGAAGGTGCCGGAAAGGATTTCGGCTTGGTCTGCCTCATTGCGCGGGGTGGTGACCTCGGATTGGCCGGGGCGGCGACGGTCGAGATCGATTTGAAGATCGGCTTCGGTGAGAGGGATTCGCGGGGGGCATCCGTCGATGACGACGCCGACACCTCCACCGTGGGATTCACCGAAAGTCGAGATACGGAAAAGTTGGCCAAGCTGGCTGGACATGNNCNGGANTCTAGCAGGGGATTGCNCGGGGGCAAGGGTGGGGAGTTAGGAGGAGGAAATTTGAAGGCTTTCGCGGAGGCAGGTGTAGGCCTCGCCGTCGTAAAGAAGGCCTGANTTTTGCACCCCGAAAATGGCGATGACCTTAAAGTTGTTGTGGGTGATCGCCTGGTCGAGGAGATCTTCCGCGGAGAGGGCGAGCCGGCCACTGCGTTTGGTGAGTTGGAATTTGATTTCTCCCACGCTGTGGTAGGCGCGGTAGACGACTTCGGTGCAAACGAGCCGCTCGGTTTTTCGGAAGTCGAAGATGAAGTCGTAGAGTTTTCCTTCGTGCGAGCAGGCTCGGGTCAAGGCTTCGGCAAGCTCGTCGTTGGAAAGATTCGGCCGAATCACGACGAAGGAATCAACGGAGAGTGTCTCGGAGAGTTGCCGAAACAGGACACCGTCTTTTTTGGCTTCCAGGATGTCATATTCCATGGGGTGCTCAGGGAGAGCATGTTGCTTCCGGGTTTTGGAATTGCCGAGAAAGAGGGCGGCGTGGGGCCAGAAGCCGGGTAGGAACAAGTTGCTCATGGCATCGTCATGTCTCGTCACAATGACGTCACCCGGTTTGAGGAGTGGTTGGATTTTCCGAATGATGTCGGGCTTTACCCGCTTGCCAATGCGGTGATTTTTTTTGAAGGGCTGTCGTAATTCAGCCACGGCGCTCCCGCTGAGACGGAAGAGGTGAAACATGACTTTGGTGTAGCCCGAAGTGTGTCGGCGTAGGAGCGAGTGGATGCGATACGCGACTCGACGTTCGAGAAAGGCGCGACGGCGATGCTCCAGATGTTCTTCTTCGGATGTTAGCCAAGCGGCAACTTGTGAGAGGTCGGAACCATGGAGATCGTTGAGGATCGAGTCGCGATGTTGAGCGTAGTAACGGGAGGCTTCTTGAAAGCGCCACATCCATCGAATGGAGCTGATATTCTTGTAAATTCGGGTGAAGCTCTTCCGCTGTAGGCCGTAGCGAGGTTCGGCTTCATCGAGCTTTTTCCACACCGTGGGACGATTTTTTGCTAAATTGACGAGAAAAGTAGCGCTCCGAACCAAGGCGGCAGCGGCGCAGAAGGTCAAACCGAAGATTCGGGAGTCTTTTTCGCCCAAATGTGGGCTGAGATCGTCGATCATTTCCCAAAGCGCTGCCCGGGCGGTGAGATAGGTGCGATAGACCTCCCGGAGACGCTCATCTTCGTCTGGAAGGTAGTAACCACGGGCATTTGCGGCTTTTGCGTCTTCGAGTTCCCGGGTGAGATATTCCCGCCGGGGAAGGGTGGGATGCACCGAAAAAAGCGTCTGTTTTGCCTTTTGCAAGATCTCATCCGGAATCATAAGACGATGATATGGAAATATGTCCGGAAGGGTCAATGACGGGTCTGAATCAGTTCATTTTAGAAGATTGATCGCCGTCAATCCCCATAAATACAGGGATTGGCACGTTATTTTAGCTTTACAAACTAATTCCGATGCGAACAATCGCATTTGCTATGAATAAAGGAGAACTCATTGAAGCAGTACAAAAGAAACTCGGTAGTGAAGCAACCAAGCGCCTTGCAGAAGACGCGCTGGCTGCGGTCCTCGAATCGATTGAAGAAGGCGTGAAAAGTGACCAGAAAGTTCAGATCATTGGATTTGGAACTTTCGAGGTGAAGCATCGCGCAGCTCGTATGGGCCGTAACCCCAAGACTGGTGAAGCAATGCAGATTTCTGCTTCCAAGTCTGTGGGCTTCAAGCCTTCCTCTACCCTCAAGAAGTCCCTGTAAGAGTTTTCGCTCTGCAAACTGACTTCAGTTAATAATTATCAGCCCGGTGCGCTCCCTGAGTCGCCGGGCTTTTTCTTGGAATTGATTCAGCGGGCATTCTTTGCCCTCGCCATCGTTGGTTCCCTTCATAAGGTTTCTTTACTCCGCTTTTGCTCATGCCATCCAGTACTGTCGAAAATTACCTCAAGGCCATCTGGACTCTTCAGATCAAGGACGGCAGCGACCAGCTTGTCCCCATCGGACAGGTTGCCGAAAGGCTTTCGGTGACTCCGGGGACGGCAACCACCATGATGAACAAGCTCCTGAAAAAGGACTTGGTCCGATACACTCCACGCAAGGGAGTGGCCTTGAACGAGAATGGTCGCAAGGCTGCGATGCAGGTGCTGAGGAGGCATCGTTTGGTGGAGACCTTTCTTGTTGAAATCATGCAATTGGATTGGGCCGAGGTGCATGAGGATGCCGAAGTGCTGGAGCATGTGATTTCAGATCGCTTGCTGGAGCGGATGGACGAGATGTTGGACCATCCCACCCATGACCCTCACGGCGCACCGATTCCAAATGCCGAAGGAGAATTAAAATCAGATGGCACCTCCACTTTGGCGGACTGCGGACCGGGGACATACACTTTGATGAGAGTCAGGGAAGATCAGCCGTCCTTTTTACAATGGCTGGCTGGTCTGGGATTGAGGCCGGGAACGTCGGTGCGTTTGACCGAGAGAAATCTCGAAGCCGATACCCTGACTCTGGAAATTCCGGACCGGGAAGATTCCGTGCAAATATCTCTCCCTGCGGCACAATCATTGCTGGTAGCAACGCTCTGAACGGGAAGGTCTTTGATTTGGGGCATCATTAGAAGAGATCGGGAAGCTTTTCTCCTTTATCTGCGCCTCTTGATCCGCTTCTCTAAAATCACCTACGACCATGAAAACAATTTTAATACCACTCATTCTACTATTGGGCTCTCTGGTGGGATCGGCTCAATTGAACGTCCACCTGGCGATTGAGAGGAATCAATATCTGGCTCACGAACCTGTCCACGCAGTGGTCACAATTACGAACCGAAGCGGCAAGGCACTCGAGTTATTCAGCGAGAAAAAAGGGTTGATCGCCCATAGCTGGCTTAATTTTTCAATGCGGACCGGCGGAGGAAGACCCCTTCCAAAACTCACCAATTCGGTATTTCAAAAAGCTGTCCTGCCGGCTGGCCAGACAATTAAGAGGCGGGTCAATTTGAACCAAATCTTCGGAATTAGCAGAGTGAACGCCTATTCCGTGAGTGCGAGTATTCGTCAGCCCGGAATCGACACAATGACCTATTCCTCCAACAGTGCTCATTTTAACGTGGCCGGAGGCATAGAAGTGTATCGTCAGCCCTTTGGTGTGCCCAATAGTTCGGCATCCAAGCGGGAATACCGGGTGTTGACTTTCAATGACGGGAGGAAAACCTCCATTTATGCGTCGCTGATGAATACGTTATCCGGGCGATCCATTTCGACCTTCCGAATCAGCGATGCGCTTTTGTTTAAGCGCCCGCAATGTGTTTTGGACGGTAAAAACCAGCTCCATATATTGTATCTGGGGAATCCTACTATTTTTGTCCATGCCATTGTGACTCAAGATGGTAGGATGGATAAACCCAAGTATATCAAGGTGGGTTCTAGTGGAGATCCCCGTTTGGTTTCCTTTGCGAATGGGCAGGTTGCCGTGTCGGGAGGCGTCCCCTATGACCCGGTGAAAGCCGCAGCAGCCAGAAATAAGATTCGTAAGGCGACAGACCGTCCCGAGGCTCGATAATCAGCTGTTTGGCAATAAATTTCCAAAACCTTCATAAAAAGTTTGACTTAATTGTTCGTTTTTTTTAAAAATTAAGAGTCCTAAAGGAATCATCAATGAAATCACTGTTCGCTTCTCTCATCCTTCTCCTGGGATCTCTCTCAATTGCCACTGCCGGTAGTTTCAATACCGTTGTCATTGATGCCGGTCACGGAGGCCGAGATAACGGTGGAAGTTACGGAAAGGTATATGAGAAGTGGCTGGCACTGGACACTGCGATGCGGGTTGACCGGAAGCTGCGAAGCAAGGGATTCAAGACCGTGATGACCCGAAAGAGCGATAATTTCATTTCGCTTCCAGGCCGGGTGAAAATCGGTAATCGCTATTCCAACTCCATCTTTGTGAGCATTCACTACAATTTCACCTGGAAGCGTGATGTTTCCGGCCTCGAGACTTTCTATCATTCATCCAGGTCGAAACCCCTGGCCAATGCCATTCACGGAGGAATGTTGGATAAAGTGAGAGCCGTGAACCGCGGCGTAAAGTACGCTCGCTATTACGTGATTCGCTACGCCCAGAATCCCGCTGTTCTTGTGGAGTGTGGTTTTGTCTCGAATTCCAAAGAACGTGGACGCACCAAGGAAGGTTGGTATCGCGAAGCGATTTCAGACGGGATCGTCAACGGAATCGTGAAATACAAAAAGCAGCGCCGTAGCGGTTCTGCTTGGTAGATCCTGCTTACTTCATGGACTGGGGCCGCTGTTATCGTCAAGGTGACACGCCCTGGGAAAAAGGGGAGCCCCATCCGGAGCTCCCTTTCTTGTTGGAGCGATATCGGGAACTATTTGCGGAATCTGATCGCTTGCTGATTCCGGGGTGCGGATTTGGACACGACGCTGCCCTGATCGCCGGGACGGCCGGAGGGGAGATTGAAGGCCTGGATATTGCCAAGGAGGCGGTGATGGAGGCGAAGGAGAAATATCCCTTGGAAAATATTTCTTGGCAGTGTGGTGATCTTTTCGAGTGGTCCGAGGGGAAGGAGGGCGCTTATGATATGGTCTGGGAGCATACTTGCTTCTCGGCGATTCCTCCCGAAACGAGATTGAATTATGCTGTGGCAATGGCTTCTCTTATTCGACAGAATGGTTATTTACTCGGGGTCTTTTTCCCCAATCCAGATCATCCCGCGGGAGATGGGCCGCCGTTTCATGTCTCGGCGGCAGAGCTCCATCAACTCTTCGATAAAGACTTCTTGTTGGAGTGGTCTGCGGAACCTTCAAAGACCTACGAAAGTAGGCAGGGACGGGGGCGGGAATTGTCGATGTTGTGGCAACGGAAGTAGGGAGGTCTGAGGGAAACTAAGCTTTTGAATACTTGTTTTGGTGAGGCTGCGGCGTGGTATCAAAAATCCTTGGGAATCACCTGATTTCAAAAGACTCATCATCAGTTCCTTATAGAGCCAATCCTAGAAAATGAAAAAATCTCTCCAAAAATATTGACGTAGTTTTTGAAATGATTAGGGTTGCCCCGGCAGCCGCTCCGGCCGCTATCTAGAAGTTCGAAAACAGTCCGCTCACCAG
>NHEN01000190.1 GCA_002172625.1 Verrucomicrobiaceae bacterium TMED86
TTTTTCGGTGGTGAAGAAGGTGTCGGAGCGGCCGATGAGGGGACGGAGGGTGGTGGACATTTGCAGGGGGACGAGGAGGAAGATGCCCACCCAGATTTTGACGGGTCCGGAGTTTTCCGTTCCCGATCCTTTGAGCATTTTCATGAGAAAACCGGTGCCGAAAAGGACGGAAATGAGCCAGGTAGCGATGACGAGGAAGCCGAAGAAGGGTTGGGATTCGGATGATTGGGAGAAGACCCAAAGCACGGGAGCGAACCCGAGGAGGAGGGCTCCGGTAAGAGCGAGGGCGGAGGCGAGGCCTTGGACAATTTCGATGAGTTTCAGCGACGTTCCAGTGAGGGCGGTGAAAATATAGAGGCTGGGAAGGCAGATCACGGCGCTAAAAAGGACGCCGAAGAGGGTCTTCACCGGAGCGGCCCAGAGTTGTTCATGAAAGGAGAAGGATCCGAGCGTGATTCCGAAGAGGAGCAGGCTGGCGACGATGACGAGGCTGAGCTTGAGAATGAGGCCGCCGGGTTTTTCGTTGTTGCGAATGTTGTCGACCAATGAGAATGGGTGTTTCAAGAGGTGCTCAAAGACAGACAGTAGAGGAGCGTTGTCTTTGAGTGGTGGAGAGAGCGGCGGTGGAGTGGTGCTTGATTGGTCTTCTTGTTTGTTCATTTTTTTGATGTAGTAGATTTTCTGAGAAGTTTGATGAGGGGCGAGTGGAGAAGGAGAAGAATGAAACCGGCGATGAAGAGGACGAAGAGCGCGTAGTCTCCTGTGCTGGATCGCAGGGAGCTCCAGACAGTTTCGTAGAAGGTTCCTTGCATGGGATGGTCACGCAGAAAGGCGACCTCGATGGTGGGTGTTCCGAAGAAGGGTCGCAGGATCCAGGAGAACTGGGCTCCCATAAACGCATTCCCTCCGATCCAGGCGACCATGGTCATTCCGGCGATGCGGGTGTTGGGCGTGGTGGCGATGAGCATGCGGGCGAGATGGACATTTGCCATCACGCCGGCGAAGGCGATGAGCGCGGTGTGGGTAACGAGAAAATTAGCGTGGGCCGCGGTTGCTCCTGCTGAGTCCGCGGAGGGTGCATTGAGGGCCATAAAGAATGTGACCGGAGCGAGCGCGCCAAGAATCATCGCCGCGACAGCAAAGCTCATGAGTTGGGCCAGGAGTGATTGATTGAATCCAAGTCCGCTGCCGAGAAGAAGCCCGAAGATACCATTAAGGAGACCGTTGGAGGCAAGAGTGATGAAGATCAGTGCTGGCATTTTAAATGCGACGTAAGCTCCCATTTCCGGAGCCCGCCAGAGTCCGACGGTGAGGCCGTAACTGCCGAAGCCTGCGATGATGATCAGGGCGGTGAGTCGAACCCGGGCCGCGGTGGGATTTTCCAGCCACTTGCGGAGTTCATGGGGAGCCCCCCGAAGGAGGCCTGTTAATTCTCCCCGCATTCTAGGACCAGGGGCTTAGCGGAGTGAGGGAGAGGGTGGGGTATTGGTCGTCGACGGAATAAACCGGTTGCGGCGGCTCAGTGGATTGAGACTTGGGAGCGGCGACGCCGACCGGGAGAATCATGACTGACAGGAGCCATAGTGGTAACTTGATCATGTGTTCATCGTTTCACTCTTTTGTGAAGAGGTGATGATCGCTAGATGAAGATTCGGAGAAATTAACGATTTTCGGGGATCAAGGGTAGGGCGATAAAGGCGCAGGTGCCTCCTTGCTCGGGGGTGAAAATGTTGACCCGTCCGAGGTGTAAATTGGCGATTTCCCTGACGAAAGCCAGCCCAAGGCCATTCCCTTTCGTCTCATCATCAGGGCGGTAGGAGAAAAAGCGCTCGAAGGCCCGCTCGGCGGCGAATTCGGGGATTCCTTCGCCCTGATCTTGGACGGTGAGGATGATTTCGGTTTCGTGGTTCTCGAGGTGCAGGAGGACTTTTCCTTTTTTGGGAGAGAAGTGGATGGCATTTTCGAGAAGGTGATTGAGGGCCGATCCGAGGAGGAGTTCGTTGCCTTTGTAGGGCAGGCGTTTTGGGAGATCTGGTTTGATAGTGACATCGTTGGCCTCGGCGAGAGCGGTCATTTGGCCAATACTCTTTTTGCATAGTGCGACAATGTCGAATCCGTGGGAGTGCTCCAGGTGAGTCTGCGCTTCGAGAGAAGAGAGTTCCAGGAGACGATGAATCATGCGCTCGCAACGGGCCGTTTGGTTGCAGATGTTTTCCAGAAAATGAGCTCGGTCAGCAGCTGGCATGTCTTCGTCCATGAGCTCGGCGGCCCCTTGAATGGCGGCGAGGGGAGATTTGAGTTCGTGAGTGAGGGTCTGGATATATTTGTCGGAATGAGTGCGATCTTCCAGAGATTCGCGCATGGCGTGGAGAGCATTGGCGAGAGTGTTGGCTTCGCGGCCGAGTCCGACGGCGGGCTTGGAGCGTCGTTCGCCCCGTGTGATGGAGCGGGCGTAGTCGGTCAGTTGCCCGATGGGACGAAAGAGCCAGATGAAGACTGCGCCGATGAGAATAATGATTCCGGAGCCAATGAAGATGGTGGCAAAAATGATATCCCGGCGACGTTCTTGGACGAAGGGCAAGACGTCGGCTTGGGCTTTGTAGACACTGAGGCAGCCTACGATATTGCCGTCTTTGTGAACAGGTGCTCCAACAAACATGACGGAGGAGTTCTTGTCATTTTCATCGGTTCGAGAGGAACGGGCCCCATATTTACCGGCCAAAGTTAATCTGATGTCGCGGAATCTGGAAAAATCTTCCCCAATGTTTTTAGGGTCTCCACTGTCGAAGAGAATAATGCCTTTATCGTCGGTGAGGTAGGCATTGAGACCAACGTTGGTTTTGAGTTGTTTGAAGATGAGGGCTTCGATGTCCCGGTTGTAGCTATTGTCGAAAATCTCGCTTAAACCAGCGAGCGAGCCCTCGGTCTCAACGTAGCCAGCGAGAATATTCGCGGTGTCGACCATCGATTCCTCGGTGGCCTGTAGGGTTTGAAATTCGAGATCCTGAAGGAGATAGTCGATGAGGCGAAAGAACCCCAGTCCGAGAATCAAGACGATGAAGAAAAGAGTGACCCGGGTAAGACGCATCTAAAGAACGAGAGCGTAGCCGAGGCCGCGCCGGGTTTGAATTGTTTCCGCGGCCTCTTCGGAATGTTGGCGAAGTTTTGCGCGGAGGGACTTGATGTGGGCGTCGATGGTGCGGTCCATGGCGGAGCCGGGATCGTCCCAGGCTTTTTCGAGAAGCTGGTCACGGGTAAAGACGCGGCCGGGTTTTTCGAGGAAAGTGGCAAGGAGTTTGTATTCGTGGGCGGTGAGGTCGAGGAGGTTGCCGCAGCAGGTAATACTCATTGTGTCGGTGGCATGATGGAGGAGAGCGGTGGGGACTTTGGGCTCCTCAGGCCTGCCGCGTCGTAGAATAGCGCGGATGCGGGCCACGACGGCGCGGGGTGAGAAGGGTTTGGTGACATAGTCATCGGCCCCAAGTTCGAGTCCCAGGATTTGGTCGATCTCGGAATTACGCGCGGTGAGAAAGAGAATGGGGACGTTGGAAACCTCGCGAATTCTTCGACAGAGATCGAGGCCGGTGTAGTCGGGCAGGCCAATGTCGAGGACGGCGAAATCGGGATCGTGGCTTTGAAAATGCTCCAGCCCGGCGCCAGCAGTGCTGACATGGGTGACCTCGAACTTCTCGGTTTCGAGGGCGTAAATCAGGGTGTCCGCGATGGCGGATTCGTCTTCGACGACAAGAACTGAGAGCATGGTGTGAGTGGTTAGCCGAGATCATAGGCATCCAGATCCGCGGTGACGATGACATCTTCCGGGGTTGGCGTGGCACTGAGGATTTTGTTGAGATGACGGGAGAGGGCGCGAGCGTTGGGGCCGCGGAGGAGAAGTTGGAAACGGAACTGGGAGTGGGACTTGGTGAGGGGCGATGGGATGGGGTCTCCCAAGGTGATGCCGTCGGGGAGATTCTCGGCGAGTTTCCGATGGAGAGTTTGTAGAGTGAACTCAGCGCGTCGTTCATGACTGGAACGGGCGAGAAGAAGAGCGAGGTGGGTGAAGGGCGGATAGCCAAATTGTCGGCGCATCTCGAGTTCCTGATCGACGAAGCCTTCGAAGTCATGGTGTCGGGCGAATTGAATGGAAGGGGAGTGAGGTGTTGCCGTTTGAATGATGACCTCGCCGGCCATTGCTCCCCGTCCGGCGCGTCCGGCGACCTGGGTGAGGAGTTGGAAGGTGCGTTCTCCAGCCCGGAAGTCGGGAGCGTAGAGTGAGAGGTCGGCATTGAGGACTCCGACGAGGGTGACGTTTGGGAAGTCCAATCCTTTGGCAATCATTTGGGTGCCGAGGAGGATGTTAATTTTCTTGGCTCGAAAATCGCGAAGAGTGTCGCGGAGCGCGTTTTTTCGTCTCGTGGTGTCGGTGTCGAGTCGGGCGACTTTGGCGGAGGGGAAGACTTTACGGATGATGGTTTCGGCCTTTTCTGTTCCGTAACCTTGAAAGCGAATAGCTGGATCGCGGCATTCCGGGCAGAGTTTTGGGACGATGGCCTGATGGCCGCAGATGTGGCAGACGAGGCGCTCGTCGGCGCGGTGGTAGGTCAAAGGGATCGCGCAGTGGTTGCATTGGATAACGTGGCCGCAGGGCGGGCATTGCAGGGAACGCGCAAAGCCGCGGCGGTTGAGAAAGAGGATGACCTGTTGGTTGGCTTCGAGTCGTTGGTCGATGGAGGCACGGAGCACGTCAGAAAGGATGGCGTCGCGTCCTTTTTGCTTTCGTGATTCGATGCGCATGTCGACGACACGAGTGAGAGGGAGCGATGCGCCGTCGGCGCGTTCATTCATACGAATGATTTCGTACTTTCCGGCGAGGGTGTTTTGGTAGCTTTCGAGGGAGGGGGTGGCGGATCCGAGGAGGACGGAGCATTTCTCAAGGCGGCAGCGGACAACGGCGAGGTCGCGGGCGTGGTATTTGGGTGGGTTTTCTTGCTTGTAAGCTGGTTCGTGTTCTTCATCGACAATGATGAGTCCGAGATTGGGAAGAGGGGCGAAGATGGCCGAGCGAGCCCCGATGACGATGCGTGCTTTTCCGGAGCGGATGCGGTGCCATTCGTCGAAGCGTTCGCCCTGGGAAAGATTGGAGTGAAGAACGGCAATTTCATCGACCATTTCCGAGAAGCGGGCTTTGAAGCGCTGGACGGTTTGGGGGGCGAGGGCGATTTCGGGAACAAGAACAATGATATTCTTGCCGAGGTCGAGTGCCTTTTGGGTGGACTGAAGATAGACCTCGGTTTTTCCCGATCCTGTGATGCCGTGGAGAAGGATGGGGTTTGGTGGCTTTTCGCTAGCGAGGCTTTTGGTGACGGCCTCGAGGACTTCGTCTTGCTCTGGGTTGAGGGTAAGGGGCTGGGTGGGGACGAAGGTTTCTCCGGAGTCGGGGTCGCGTCGGACTTCGAGATCGATGAGTTTGACCCAGCCTTTTTCGGTGAGTGATTTTAACGCTGATGCAGCGGAGGTTCCGCCGAGTTCGGTAATGGGGATGGGTTTCGAAGCGGCTGTGAGGAGGCTGAGAATGGCGTGTTGACGTTTGGCGCGTTTGGCGAGAATAGTGAGGTCCTCTTCGGAGGGAGACTTGTCGATGAGCGCGGCGCGGCGGGTTTTGCTGGAGCCTTTTTCTCCACGGATGGAGCTGGGAATGATGGAGCGGATGACTTGCTCAAGCGGGGTTCCGTAGTAGGAAGTGATCCATTCGGCGAGCTTTAGGAGTTCCGGCGTGATGAGGGGCTCGGGATCGACGAGGTCAGTGAGATAGCGAAGGGCGAAGTCACCTTCGGGTGCTTCGTGGACCCTCAGTACCGTGCCGGTAGCCGGACGGTTGCGAAGCGGGATACGGACGCGGCAGCCGGGGAGAACCTTCAGCTGATCAGGGATCGCGTAATCGAAAACGAGTTCGGATGGTCCGTCGATAAGAACGCTGGCAGAGAGAGGCATTGGGGAAGAGCCCTGATTTAATCTTTTTTGGGCGACTTTTCAACCTTTGGTGGAGCGGGGTCTACCAAGAGCATCATGGCATATTTGGTTTTATACCTGATATTGGGGGCTTTAAAGAGGGCCAAAATGAGATGGTTCTTAGGCTGCTTTGGATTTGCCAGGCGGATGTCCCCTACGAGGGCGGATTTATCTGTGCGTTCCTTCCCGGTAATCCCGGTTTTGTGTCCGGCATTGAAGGGTCTTATTTCCTTCCAATCTTCCCCCATGGCTTTGAGGAAAGCAGCCTTCACGGCATCAAATTGCTCATTGGTGACAAATGAATAGATGGGTTTTCCCTTATTGTCGCTGTGCGAGATTAGGAAGATTTTTTCTTGATCGAAAATTTTGTGAACGTTGGGCAACTGCGCGCTGGAGGCCAGGCAGCTGATGAGAAGAATCAAGGAGACGATGGAAATCTTTTTATTCATAGTTCGAGTGACTGACAGTCAGGAAGTGGAACCAAGTTTACGAGGTTCTTGATTTCGATAGATGGTCCAAAGGATTCCACACAGGGAAATCGCAACCAAATGGGTGGAGAGGATGGAAAGAGGGAAGTCGAAGCAGCTGTGGATGCCGATTCCAATCAGGGAAATAACGATTCCTTTGACGAGATGAAGATCGTCATGGGGGACTTTTCGTTTGAGGAGAAGGTAGCCTCCTCGAACGACACCACCAATTCCAATGGTAAACCAAGCCAGAGCCCCAAAGTAACCCCAGTCGAGAATCGTTTGGAGGGGGTCGCAATGTCCGTATTCCCAGACGGCTTCGAGTTTACTCTCCCGGTTTTTGAGGTAGAAGGGTATGAGGTAAGGGAAGGTGCCTGGTCCGATTCCGTGCCAGTAAGCTTCGTTGGTATCGGCGGAGAGGTTCACCATGAGTTTCATCATCTCGAGGCGACCATTGATGGTGCTGGCCTCACCCGTGTTTTCGATGTCTTCAAACATGTCTTGGAAACGTGAGTTCAGCAAACCGGTGCTGATAATTGTGAAACCAGCGAGAATGATGGCGGCAGCACCAAGGGCCATTTTCTTCTCCAAAGACATCTTGGTCCTTCTTCGGCGTTTCGAGCGAATAATACCGAGAAGGGTTTTGGCTTCGAACAATACGAAAAGACCCAATTGCCCCACGAGGATGAGCGCGCCGGCCTTGGACGCCGCGAATATGATGCCAACTCCAATAACCGCTCCACAGGTCATCCAGAGGTAAAATAGCCGACTCGTGCCGTTTTTTCGGTAGTCGGTGAGGGCCATAGCGAAGGCCATGATGATTCCCAGATTCATCATCGATGCGGCGTTACCATTGTAAACGTAAGGCGCGAAAAATAGCTCAGGCTGTTGATCCGGGATTCCCCAGACGGTGCCGATACCGAGTATTTTATGGGTCATTCCAATAAGAGCAACCGACAGAGAGGCTAGAGCGAAGGCGGTGAGGATTTTTTTCCAGATCGAGCTTTCGGTGCTACGGGCGATAGCGATGACAAAGAGGAAGACAGCAATGATTTCGAAGGTGAACTTCTTGGTTGCTGAGGCGACGGGGGATCCTGGAAGATCAGGAAATGGTCGATCTTTGATCATGATCCACCGGGCCCGATAGATATTCATCTCGGACTGGGCATTGATGACCATGAAGCAGCCCCAAATGATCAAGAATCCAAAACAAATCCAGAGAATCAGTGGGACTCGTGGAAAGATGGATTTTCCTGGAAGGAGGGCAATCCCGGCAAGGCCGGCGAAGGCGATGGCCCCGCGTGATCGTTCACGAAAGATGTCATTTCCCTCCAAGGGAAAACCCATGGGAGAGCCATAGGCTCCTATGACCCAAGCCAGGCAAAAGCCGAGGATGACAAAAAAGGCGAATGTTTTTTCCTTACTATTGTTAATCATTCCGTAGTAAATGCAAAAAGCCGCCAAGCGATAATGCAGGCGGCTTTGAAAGATTGGGAAGTCCCGGTAAACTTACCGTTCCCTAGTATGGACATCCCGTGTTCACCACCTCGGGCTCTTCGTCACATATCACGGCATACCACCGCTGACGCATGGTTCTTCTGAGATACTTTTTGGTCGCCCGTTCAGACTGTTCTGTGCACCATCCGTAGGCGACGTTGTAGAGGTAATCAGCTTGAGGGATCAAGTCTGGATGCCATCTGGCGGCATAATCATAGAGACGTTGGACATCCCATCCGGTGAATGGGGCCGCTTGGGTGGCGCTACCGGTGAAGCAGGCCACTGGAGAGGGGTCGGAATCGTAGACACTCAGCGCGCTGGCAAACGGACTTAGTGTTAGAAGCAGGAGAAAAACGAGTTTTTTCATCGTATGACTTGGTTTGCTGTCGGGGCGGGAATTTTTTGTAATTAATATCCTCGACATCGAAAAGAATGTGATTTGCCCCTGTTAATGTCAAACTATTTCTGGCTAGTCCCTCGGTGAGTGATCAATTTCGATGATATTAAGATTTGGGGCCCATTGGTAGAGTTTTAGGTTAAATTTCCGGCAAATTTCTGCAATTTCGACCATTTTCTCTTCGGGTGGACTTTCCCTCATGGTCAGAATGATTCCGTCCAATGCTCCCTTTCTCTGGCAAATTTCCGTCACAGTCTCTAGGCCTCCGCGGATTTTGAAGCCATCCTGATAGCGGAGATTGAGTTCGGGATGGTCATCGATGATCCCGATGATACGCATTTGGTTGAAATGGCCTTCGGCGGTGGTTTTAGTATGGAGGAGAAAGAGTTCGCCCATGTTCCCGGCTCCGTAGAGAAGTACCTTGGGTCGGTTGCTATTAGGTTTGGCGACATTGCGATGGAGGGTGTCGATGACGCTCTCGCGCAGGAGTGTGCTGAGGCTGCGGGGAAGGATCAGGAGGACTGCCGTGATGGTGAAAGTCATCGTTTGCCGCTGAATGGTCGCATATGTTTCATTGCTGATGATGATGTTGATAGTAGTGGCAATGATTGTTCCGATCGAAAACCAGAGGGCTAGCGAGAGGAAATCGCGGAAAGTCGCCCGACTCCAAAGTCTGATCTGGGCTTTTCCGGCATTCAGAACGAAGAGGCATGAGGCCAGGGTGATGGCGGTGGTGGGGATAAAGGTGCTATTGGCGAGGTTTGATTTGTCGAAGAATGGAAAGTTCCCGTTGTTGTTCAGAATGTAGGAAAAGGTGATGCCGAACAGGATCGCGGCCATGTCGTAAAAGGTGAGAACGAACCGTTTCAGTCGTGATCGTGCCGGGCGCTTCAGGATTAGCTTAAAAACTTCCCCGCTGATTTTGAGTTCAACCGGGGCAAGGTAGCGAAAGCCAATGATCCCGGAGACAGAGAACGCTGCCACGGTGAGGCCCATCGTGCGATGATCAAGCAGCGAGGGGATCAAGGCGAGGAACGAGCCGGCAATGGCGAGTGTATAGAGAATGGTGGCGACTTTTCGTTGGGTCAATCCGTAGGCCAGGAGTCGGTGGTGGATGTGATGTTGATCGGCGCCGAAGACGCTGTCTTTTCCTCCTACTCCAAGTTTGTGCAGAACGGTCCGGAAGCTCCGCCGCCAAACTGCAAGCATAACGTCGATGAGGGGAATTCCGGCGACGATCAAAGGCAGCAGCAGACTGGCAGCGGTGAATCGTTCGCCGGTTGATATCAGGGCCACCGAGGCGATAAAGAAGCCGATGAACATTGATCCGGTGTCGCCGAGGAAGATTTTCGCAGGATTGAAATTGTAGCGGAGGAACCCGAGTAAGGTTCCCAGCATGACAATGAGGACGATGGCGTCGGTGCCTGAACGGAGTGCGATGGTGAGGATGGTCAGACTGAGGATTGAAATCATGGCCAGCCCCGCGCAGAGGCCGTCCATGCCGTCAATGAGGTTAAAGGCATTAATGATCGCAACGGTCCAAATGACCCAGATTGCGAGATCGACGTATTCAGGAACTTCGATTCCCAGCACGCTGCCGACGTTTCCTCCGCTGGTGTAGAAAAGAAATACCGCCGAGAGCCCGTGGGCCACTAATTTGAGCCAGGCATTGACACCCCAGCGGTCGTCGAGAATTCCAACAATGACCAGGAGAAGTGAAGCCGTGGCGAAAGCCTTGAACCATTTGAAGCTGAGCTGTCCGCTGAGTTCGCTGAAGGATTGGACGGCGAAAACCGTGATAACAAAGGTAAGGAAAACGGCGATGCCTCCGGCTCGAGGGACCGGTTTTACGTGTATCCTTCGTTCGCCGGGTTCGTCGATGAGCCCAAGCTTGGGGCCGAGGCGGATCATGATCCGGGTCAGCAAAAGAGAGATCGCGAGAGCGACAAAAAACGCAGTGGTGAGAAGAGCTGTCATTCAAACGGATCGGGGGAGATCGCTTGGCAAAATTTGTTACAAAGTTGTTGTTTGCTGAGAGAAGAGAGGATTTTTTGGCGCCCTTTTTCTCCTATGGAGTCGAGAGCCGGGTCTTGTGAGGCTATTTTGATTACCTCGATCATCTTGCCGGTTTCTCCATGGTCGATTTGCCAGCCTGCGTCGGTTTCTTCAATGATCTTCCCGATATGAGAGTCAGGTGGACCAAGGTAAAGAATGGGTTTAGCGAGTACCATCGAGCCATAAAACTTACAGGGATGGACGCAACCTATCATAGGTGCTCCCATGGAGACGAGATGAATATCAGCGGCCGAGAGAGAATATTTTATTTGATCCAGCGGCTGGTAGGGGAGAGAGACGATATGCCCGGGTTCTTTGGATGCAATGACGTCATCGACCGCTTGTTTTCCCTTGCCGCCACCAATGAAGAGAAAGACGAATCGTTCGTCGTTTGCGAGGGCTTTGGCGGCACCGAGAAAGGTGTCGAGCGGATGAACCGGGCTGTGATTACCGCTATACATGAGGACGAATTTATCCTCCAGCTGGTGCTTCTTAAGAAAGGGATTCTTGTCCCGGGGAATAATTTCGAGAGCCTGCTCGAGGGGCCAGGGAGGGAGGACGAGTATCTTGCCGTTTAGGTTTGGAGTCTTCTTTCGCACGTTGGCGGCCATGAATTCATCCAGTGCGATGATTCGGGAGGCTCTCTTGAGGAGGCGTCGGTTGAAGAAATCGAAAATCCGGGCCGGGAGGCTGTTCGGGCCAACGACTCCCTGGGCGATTGCCTGATCAGGATTCAAATCCATGACCCAGAAGTTGAATGGGATGCGTCGGATCAAGCTAATGAACCAGCCCACCATCCCTCCGATGGGTGGGGAGGTCGTTACGAGGATCGAGCTGACTTTTGGAAGGAAGAGCCCGCGTAGGATGGCTTGGAGACAAAAGATGCCCTGACCGACCAATCGGGTGAGAATGGATTTCTTGCCGAAAGAAGAGAATGGGAGGCGTTTGATGGTGACGCCATTGGCGATTTCCGTGGCGGGAAATTCCAAGCTCGGATCATCGTAACCACGGTTTGAGGTGAAGACGGTGACCTCCCAGCCTTGTGCTCCCATTTCCTCGGCAACATCGGCCATGTATTGTCCCACCGCAGCCGGGTCGGGCACGTAGACCTGGCTGATCAGGAGAAGATGTTTCTTTGGTTTGCTCACGATGTCTTTGAAGTGAGAATCCTCCGGCGAATATCCTCGAAGTAGCCCTTTTTCATCCACGAGAAGCGGAATCCGACGCGTCCATCAAGGAAGCCTTTTTTGAGGAAGTAGGAAATGAGGAAGTAAAAGCTTCCAAGCCACCACTTGTTGAGGTGGCGATACTTGAATTGCTGCCGTTTGTTGAGCGAGGTCCAGGCCTCGGGGTCCGACTGGAGCCATTGGTAGCGTTTGGCTTCCCAGGCAGCGTATTCCTTGTGCTTGGCGATATAGGATTCAAGACCGCGGAAGTCGTGGTGCTCGAGAGGCGAAAAGATCTCCTCGGTGGGACCGTCGAGAACCGGATGTTCGTGCACCTCCATATCGAGGTGACTCCAAAAATCTTCCGGAAAGCGTTCGTATTCGCCGGCCTCTGGTTTGAAGAGAGCGAGTTTCCGCATGACATCACCATGATGAAGCTGGCGGTCCATGAACCAATTGTCGTACCGGAGCCAAAATCCCACCATTTTGGAATCGAGCTTTGATTTGAGTTCATCCAGGAAGGCCAGAGTGATTCGCTCGTCTGCATCGAGGAAGAGAACCCATTCGTGTTTGAAGGAATGGTTTTGCAGCGCCCAGTTTCGTTTCTTGGGAAAGGCCCCGTTCCATTTGAAACTGAGAACAGTGAGATTAGCCTTCTCGGCGATGGAGAGAGTGGCGTCGGTGCTGCCGGAATCGACGATGACGACGTCACTGAATTTCCCCTTCAATGATTCGAGACACCCGGGGAGATTTTTCTCCTCATTGAGAACAGGGATGCAAACAGAAATTGGAAGCATGGTTATTTATCTGTGTCCGATCACTTTTGCGGGATTTCCGGCAACGACGTTTCCCGCCTTGACGTCCTTGGTGACGACCGCCCGGGCTCCCACGATGCCTTTCTTTTCGATGAGGATATCCGGACCAACAAAGGTATCAGCGCAGACCCAGGCTCCGTCCTCGATGGTGATATTGGCTTTGATCAAGGGCATGGAGTCGTCTCTAAAATCATGGCTGCCGGCGCAGAGGTGAGACCGTTGGGAAATAGTGACATGTTCTCCGATGGTGATTTCTCCCAAATTGTAAATAATCGTTTCAAACCCGACTGAACTCCATGAACCGATCTTAAGATTCCACGGAATGAAAATGCGGCAGCTTGGAGTGAAGTGGACATCCTTGCCTACCTTGGCTCCGAAGAGCCGAAGAAGAAATCGACGCCACCCCCAGAAAGGGCGGGGACTCCAACGGAAGAGTGGAGAGCAGAGAGTCCAGAGGGCGCGTCCGGCAAGTTCCTTTCGGGTCCACTTGCGGGATTTTCTGTTAGATTCAATGTCCATTTAAAATGTTTCGGTATGCGGCTACAATTCGTAGTCCAATTTCCTCCCAAGCAAATTCATTTTTCACCCAATTCGCGCCCCGCTGTCCCATGAGCGATCTTTCTTCGCAGGCCAGGGCTGATTGTAAGGCCTTGGCGAGTGCTTCGGGTGTTGGGTCGACCCACCAGCCGCATCGATGTCCGATGAGACCTTCCCAGGGTGTTCCGGTGGTGGTGATGACAGGAGTGCCTGCGGCGAGAGCCTCGGCAATGACGATACCAAAGTTTTCGCTGTAGGTGGGGAGGGCAAAAAGTTGAGCGCTTCCGAGAGCAGACAGCTTCTCCTTCCCTTCGAGCGGGCCCTCGAAGCTCCATTCATCCGAAAGGTCGGCTTGTGCGACCGCTCTTTTGACTTCTTCGGTGTGGCCACCCTCGTCAGGGCCGATGACGCGCATGCGCCATCCTTCAGGACGGATCCTTTTCCAAACATCGACCCACATCAGAAGTCCTTTTTTCGGATGGATCCGGCTGAGAAAGACGACAGTTTTCTCTTTGGTGGAGTTTCCTTTGAATTCAGAGAAATCGATGCCGTTTGGAATGACGAATGATTCCTGATCGAGTCCGAGTTTGCGGAATTGCGCCGCTTCGGATTCGGCGGTGGCGTGGAAGGCAGTGGCGGATTTGAGATCGCGTCGCTGGTAGAGCCACCAGGCGATTTTCTTTTTCCACTTATTGTGATTGATAGCCCATGGTTCGAGCATGCCTCTTGGGCTGACAATGCGTGGGATCTTTTTGGAGCGGGCCCATTGAGCCATACGGTGGTTGTTGGGCAGCCAGACGCCGTGATCGTGGAGGAGGTCGATTTCGATGTCGGGGAAGTCACCCCGATGTAGAGTGACGCCGGCGGGTTCTTCGATTTTTTCTGGTATCTCCGGTGCCCAGAGGTGGACTTCGGCCCCTGCCTTTGCTGCAGCGGAAGCGAGTCCCGGGACGGACCGTGCGGGGCCACCGGTGTCCAGGCTGAGGCTGGCAACTGTGTGGAAAATGCGCATATCAGGGATGGTTCGATAGGATCTTGGCGAGTCGGTTGCAGAAGGCATCCTTGCCAAATCGTGTGGTGCAGTCGTCGTGAAGCTCTTGGCGGTTCCGCGGAGGGGAGGTGAGAGCTTTGTCGATGGCGGCGGAGATTTCCTCGTCGCTTTCGGGGTCAATCAAGGTGCCGAGCGCGCCATTGGCAAGAGCATCGACCGAGCCGTCGCGATTGCCGGCGATGACGGGAAGTCCGGTGGCGGCGGCCTCAAGAAAGACAATGCCGAAGCCTTCTTTTTTACTCGGAAGAACGAAGAGGTCGGAACTGCGATAGAGATCGGGGAGGGTTTCGTCAGGGACGAAGCCGGGGAAGCGGCAATGACCGGAAATACCAAGGTCCGCTGCGATTTGTTTGACGTTTTCAAGGTCGTCGCCTTTGCCTCCGAGCACCCAATGAAGCTTGGGGTGCTTCTTGATGAGTTGGGGCATGAGTTGCAGGAGACGATGGTAGCCTTTAGCTGATTCGGTTTTACTAACGCGGCACATGCTGAGCATGACTTGGGCGTTATCGGGGAGGCTCAAATCTTCACGCCAAGGAGTCTTGGAGGGGATGGCAGTAAAGCGTGTTGCGTCGAAGGTGTTTGGGAAGACTTCGATGGGTGGAGTCTTATCACCAAGTTGTTTGCGGAGTCGCTCGGCGGTGTAGTTGCTCACCGGTAGAATACAGTTGGCAGACCGCAAGCCATCAGCGACCTTACTGCCTTCGATATTCCAGACATCGATGCCGTGGGCCACGCTGAGATAAGGTTTCTTTCGGAGCATGAGCCAAGGAGTGAAATGGGGATGGGTCGAGAAAAAGAATGGGCATACTTTGGTGGCGCTGGCGGCCATGATGGCAAAGCGTCGCAGGGAGTTGGGGAGAGAACCGCAACCGGTGAAGGAACGATTTTCCAAGAATTCGTCAGGGCAGTCGCTTCGGCGGTCGTTTCGGGAAATGACTGGAACGGGGTGGTCATAGATTTCATCGAGCGCTTCGATGGTGCGTCGTGAAAAGACCTGTACACCGCCGGTGACCCGAAAGAGTTCGGGTACCAAGACCACCGGGGGGCAGTTGTCAGGTGAGGGGTTCATTTTATGATGGCTTCGATGAGAGCATCGCCTGCCGCTTTGTAGGAAAACTTGTCCATTTTTTTCTGCGCACGTTGTCCCATTTTGCGGGTNTCTTCAGGGTTCTTCAACGCCTGCTTCATAGTTTTTTTGAGCGCCTTGACGTCTCCGGCCGGNAANATCCATCCGGTCTTTCCTTCGATGACNAGGTCGGGCCCACANCCGACATGACTGCTCACGATGGCGGGCCTTCCCAGATTCATTGCTTCGTTGANCGCCAGGCCCCAGGTCTCACCGCGTCCGTAGGATGGAAGCATCACGATGTCTCCGGTGGCATAGACTTTGGGCATTTGGCTTTGGTTTTGGAAAGGGGCGAAGAAGACGCGTTTATCCTTAGTCTTCTTTAATTGTTTTTCGTGTTCCCCGCCGCCAATCAGGAGGAGTGCGCAATCGGGGTTGTCGATTTTTTCAAAAGCGGCGAGAAGATCGAGAGGACGCTTTTTCGATTCGAATTTTCCCGCTGAGAGAAAGACGAAGGCCTTCTTGGGGATTCCGAGTTCCTTGCGCCATTTTTTGGCTGCCTTTTCTGCTTCCTTCGCGGCGTCTTGAAAGCGGTCATTGTCGACACAGTGATAGGCGCGCGTAAGTTTCTTCTTCTTAATGCCGCAGCTCTTAAAATATTCTTCGTTGGCCTGCCCGACCGAGAGAAAGGTTTGGAAGCGCCTGAAGATCATGGCCCGGAGGTTGCGGGAGAGTTTCAGTTTCCAGCCTTTCGTTGGGAAGAGGTTGTGGGAGTCTCCCCGAAAGATCATGGGAACCCTGCGAAGTTGGCGGGAGAGAATAATGCGCAGATGGGTGGCGTAGTTGTATCCGAAGATCAGGATGGAGTCGGGATCCCATTTCGAAATGGCTTTGACCGCTCCGGGATTATCCAGTCCGCGGAAATGGTGTGTGCCAGGGTCTTTACTTTGATTTTTGAGGAATTCGGAATGATAGCCGTCGAGCAGTGGAATGTCCCAGCTGAAAGAAGTTCCGAACTTTTCGTCGGTCGTCTCCTTGATACCGAAATCCCAAAGATAAAAGACCTTGAGCTTTAATTCATCTCTGTCCGCCAGATGGCGAAACCACGGAGAGTAATATTGGATCGGGTGGGAAATGACCACCGCAAGTCGTTTCACTTTTGAGGCCATTTTATTGGTAATGTCGATTGGGTTTGGGGCCTTTGGTTTCCTCTTCCTGTTCTTTCTTGAAGAGGATGAAAAGACCTGATCCGGCGACGGTGACGGCGACGAGAAACTGGAATGTGGAGGTGAGGAGGACACTGGCGACCATTTCGTATGAGCCTGCGGTGATGAGAAGGAGTCCTCCGAGAATAAAGCCTTCCACCGACATGACACGTTTGCGCATGGATGTGCGCTCCAACCAACCCAATGCGGCACCCATGAGAAGGCCGAATAAAACAGGACCGCCCCATACTCCAAAGTTTCCGATGGCTTCGGGCAGAAGTCCCCAGGCAATGAACACCTTTTCCGTATCTTCTTTTGAGGCCTGACGACCGAAGTGGACATTGAGGATGGCTTGTCCTTCGTGGGCAAATGGTTTGTCGGGCCAGAAGGCGCGTGGAATGAATAGCGGGGGGATCAGGGCATAGGTTTCACCGGCGAGGATTGCCTTGTTCTTGTGTTCGATGGCGTCGACGACGTAGAGCGTGTTCTGGAGATTGTTGATTCGCTCGAAGATGCTCAATCCTTCCTCGGGTGCGACACTGTTTTTTTTCTTGGAACCGAAAAATGTTTCACTACTGGTCTCAATCCAGTCGAGATAGAACTGGGGAAGATTTTCAAAATTAAGCTGAGTCTCAAGAGTTCCCGGAACCCAGTAGCGCTCCCGAATATCGGTTTTTCCCTGATTGAGAAATCCGACGATTCCCAGGGTTGCTGCCAGGAGTCCCCATGGAGGATTTCCTTTTCCCAGAGCCATGCCCACGATAGAGGCGAGGACGATGCTGCTGGCGGCCGAAATCAAGACGTCGACCATTGAGAATAGACAGATTATTAGAACCAGGACCCAGAAGAGTATTTTTTTTCCGGGTTCGGAAACTTTCCCTAGAACGAGTCCTCCGAGGAGTGCGCCCAACATGGCCGCGGCGGAGGCAAAGGTTCGCAAGATAGGGAAGACCCCTTGAAGTGAGGGCGGGAGAAGGTTCCAGATCAGGCCGGTTCGTGAACCGAAGTGAAACAAGACCGCGAGGACCAAGAGGCCCGAGGCGAGGGTGAAGCATTTGACTTCCGCTTCCTGTCCTTTGCCCAGCGACAGGTTAAATTTCGAGGGGGCCCGTTCTCCGCGGTTGATGACGAAGTGCCACCCGGCCATCACACAGGTGAAAAAGATCCCGGTAATGAGAGCGGAAGTGATGAGGACCTGCTCGTAGTTACCGGGGATCTCGTGGCGATAGGCGAAAAGAGGTAAGGCATAGACGAGGCCCTGCTGGGTGAGGAAAATGGGGAGGATGGGAAGGCCGTTGCGGTTTTGATTCAGCCAATAGCGATAGCCCAAGATCGCCGGAGCCACGATCATGACATAGGGCAGGACGTAATCTGCGTAAGTCATGACGAGGGTGGCCAGGCCGAGAGTGCTGATGATCAGAAGGGCATAATATCCGCCCCGAAACAAGCCGCGGGCCTGGTGCGAAGTGTCCGTATAGGTGGCCTCAACGAAGCTCACATTGTCGGGTTTCACCCGGCGGGCGCGACGTTTTCTAGGAGGTTGGTTCATGCGGATTCCTTCAGGCAGGTTTTGAAGAAGGCGCCCAATTTCTGAGCTTGTGACTTCGCATCATAGGGAATGAAGGCCTCCTCATCGAGAGGGACTTTTCGGATGTCGCCATTTTCATCGAAGGCGGTGGCGCGAATCTTTTCGGCGAGTTGCTTGGTCGAGGTGTCGGAGTCGAAATTTACGATGGTTCCTCCATCCACCGAGTTCATGATTTTGGTGACGGAGCTTTCTTGATGGAAGACGGCCAGCATGGGGCGTCCGGCAAGAAGATAGGGGTAGATTTTGGAGGCCGTGTAGCCGGGGTCGTTGGAACCGGGAACAAGCAGAGCGTCGGCATCAAGGAGGCACTTCAAGGCGGTGGAGTAGGGAATGCGATCGGGTGATTCGTGAACGATGGACTTCAAACCGTAGTCCGCAGCAAGTGGTTCGATCGATTTCTCTCCGCGCCCGGCCCCGGCATAAGAGGTGCCGATGAAGTGAAGGCGAAGTTGTTCTTTCTTTGGGTGATCCTGAAGGGTTTCGAAGATGCCTCGCACGGAGGATTCCATGTAAGCGCCTCCGGCTCCGATATAAACCCAGTGGGTGAATTGGTCCTCCGGATCGAAAAGGTCCTGTGTGGTGTCGGTGACCCGGTTGAGGTCACGACGATCACCAGGAAAGGGAAGAACGATGGAGGGTGGAACCTTGCCGTAACGTTTGGCAAGTTGCTTGGGGTAGGCGGGGGAAACCGAGGTCATTCCAATGCACTGAGCGATGACCCGAGGTTCGTGGAATACATTGAGTCGCTGGGAGAGCCAGTACTTGAGTGGCCCACCGGGAGGTCTGACTTGTGGGTTCTCGCGATAGTAATCGGTGATCCAAGGGTCGTGGTAATCCATGGCGAAGGGAACGCCGAACCGTTTTTTCCAGCGTGGGCCCAGACTATGGACGGTCCATTGGGTAGTGGAGAAGTAGACGAGATCGAATTCCCCGTTTTTGAGAAGCTCATCGCCTTTTTTTCGGAGGGCGCGTTTTGCCCGGAGGCTCAGGGTTCCTAAGCCCGGGATTTTGCGCCAGGATAGATCGAGCGCGTTGACGCGATGAATGGGGATATCGTCGGGAAGTCCTTCGACGAGCCAGGGGTCCTCTGGCGCGGCGACCTGGGCGGAATTGACGGCGAGGACTTCGGCGGTCATTCCGGCTTCGGCGAGATAGGGAAGAATCATGCGCACCCGTTGCATATCCGGCGCATTCGTCGGAGGGAAGTGGGGTGAGATGATGAGGACTTTCATAAAGCTTGAGAGATCTTTTCTACCAGGATGGGTTCAAAGGCTTCCCAGGACCAGACTCCGGCGGCGGCTTCTTTCGCGAGTGATTTGGCGGCGGCTACTTTGTCGGGATGGTCGAGACAGAATTGAATGCGTTCGATGAGAGCGTCTTCGTCTTTGGGTTCGATGATCCACCCAACGCCTTGGGCTTTGTCCAAAACCTCTACCTGACCTGAAGTGCGGGTTGCGATGGTGGCAAGACCGCAGCGCATGTATTCGAAAATCTTGTTCGTCGCGGTGAGGTCGCGGCTTTTGCAGAAGGGATCTTCCAGGGCGAGTCCGATGTCGTGGCTCGCGCTGTGGGTTGGGAGGTCCCTGTTCGGGACGATGGGTTGAATGATCACGCGATCGCGGATGCTTTCAAGGAAGGTTTCTTCGAACCAATCCTGTCGGTTTCGTAGAGTGCCGCGTAGGTGAAGTTGCCAATTGCCTCTCACTTTACTGAGTGCGTGACCGAGGATTTCCAATCCACGTCCCGGTCCAATGGTTTGGGAGAACCAATAGAAAGAAACGCAGTTGGGATCTCGTTTGTCGGCGTTGATGTCTTCCTTCGGCGAGTCCGCCCAAGGGAAGGTGTTGGGGATGCTCGTGGGCGGCGTTTCAAGACCGGCCCAGTTGGAAAGGTTGGCGGCCATGGCTTCGGTGGTCGCAAAGTTCACTGCCCCGTTTTTAAGCATGTATTTTTCGCCTGCAGCGAGTGCCCCGACCGGGCGTTCCTTGCGGGCTTCGGGAAGGAGGTCTTCGGAGAACCAATCCTCGAAATCGATGCCGACCTTGAAGCCTGCCTTGATCAAGCGAGGACCGGCCCAGAGTCCGGGTTCGCAATGAACCATGGTGAGGTCGGGCTTGAGGCGTTTGATTTCGCGAATCATTGCGCGGGCGCTGAGACCGTAGACTTCGGGGAGGACGATGCCGAAGCGCTTGAAGGCTTCGCGTGCGATTTTCCCTTTGATTCGCAATCCGAGAGGAGAATTTCGGAGATCGATGAGTGGGATGTAAGTAATACCGAGTCGCTCGGCGAGGGCGAGGTCTTCTTGAGCGCGCTCGTCATTCCACCAGCTTCCAAAAACGGTCACGTCGGCCCCGGCCCTGGCCAGCGAACCCGCCTCCTTTTGCGCCCGAGGAGCGTTGGCAAAATGCTGGAGCGTGAGGAGTGCGACTTTCTTTCCCTTCATGATTACTTGCGTGTAGCGACTTTGCTTTTGAGCCGAAGGAAGGGTTTTTCAACGAGGTAGTAGGAGGCGATAGCGGTGGCGAAAACGGGGGCCAGCCAGTAGGGGAAGGCGAAGAAGCGAGGCGCACCATTGAATCCGTAGCTCTCGGGTGGGCTGCAGTAGATTTGCTGCCAGAGATAAATTGAGTAGGACCACACACCAACGAGGGCGACGGGTTTCCAGTCCAGCCAGGAGACGCCGAAGAAACGCGGATGGAAAAGAACGAAGCCAACCAGTAGCGAGATGCCAAAGGCGCTGAAACTGCTGGCGAGTGGAGTCGTGATCACCTCAAGCTTTCCGACCACGATGAGAAGGTGCGGAATGAAGATGAGGAGAAGGGCTCCGATGAAGATGGGCCACTTTCTGTTTTCCATGACGGTCTCGACGCACTTTGCACGGAAGCCTAGAGCGAAAGCGAGGAGGCAGCCGTAGGCGAGAGAATCGAAGTGGGTGAAGAAGGAGTGTTCGCCAAAGAGGACGGAGTGTTCGTCGAACGAGCCAAGATGTCGGCACATGGGGCCGAGAACGACCGGAATGAGAAGGACGTAAAAAGCTTTGCGAGGTTGCTCGCTTTTGACGAGGAAGAGCCAGAAGAGGAAGGGCCAAAGAAGGTAAAATTGTTCTTCGACTGAAAGGCTCCAAACGTGGTCGGCGATTTTAGGAACCTCCATGAAGTTGACCAGGTAGGTGATGAGGGCGAACCAACTTGATCCGGAAATAGCGAGAGGTGCAAAGGCTGCGATGATGCCAATGACGATGAGAAAGGCGACGTAGGCGGGGAGAATGCGGAGTGCGCGTCGAATGTAGAAAAGCTTCAGGCTGACGTCGCCATGTTTGAGTTTCTCTTTCAGCAGGAGAAAGGTGATGAGGAACCCGCTCAAGACGAAGAAGGCTTGCACCCCAGTTGTGCCAGGCGGAACCCAGCGCGTAATTTTTGCCAATGCGGCAGGGTAGTGGGAGGCATCTTCGGAGTGCGCGATGAGAACGAGCAGGACGCTGATGCAGCGCAGTCCGTCGAGGCAAGGGAGACGGCGGTAGTTTGCGACCTTGTCGGGAAATTGCAGGTTCATTAGGCGTGGCGAAATTTGTTGGTGGCCGATTCAATGCGACGGGCGAGCTTCCAGCCGACGAGTTTGCGAAGCTTTTGAAATTTTGGTGGGCCGTCCGGTTCGAGAGAGCTTCCGCCTAGGTCGGAGACACGCGCGGCGGCCTTGGCGAGGAGGTCAGGGTGGGCGGGGTAGAAGGTGTAGATGAAGTCCTGTAGCATGGCGGCGGCAGATTTTTTTGCTTGGGCGTCAGCGCGTTTGGCGAGGAAATGATCGGCGCCCCGCGAGAAGGAGCGGTATGCCGATTCGGCGCCGACGCGGTCGGATCTTTGGGAGAGGCTACCGGCCATGCCCGAGCGGTAGTAGAGGATGGTGTCGGGGACGAAAAGGATATCGTCGCAATGACCAAAGATGCGGGCGTGGAATTCGAAGTCGTCGAGGAGAGTGAGTTCTTCATCCCAGCCGCCGGTGGCGTCAAGAATGGATTTTGGAACGAGGAACATCCCGGCCTGCATCATAGGACGAGCGTTCACACATGCTTCGACGAGCCAGTCCGGGCCTTTCATGTCGCGCCAGACTTCTTCGGGGTTGGCTTGGTAGCTGCTGGGGTCGTCGTTGTAGAAGCGCCCCCACCCGGATGAAGCAATGGAGTTGGTTGTGCCCTCGAGTCGGGCGACCTGACTGGCTACCATTTCGGGAGAGAGGAGATCGTCGGCGTCGAAGAATTTGATGTAATCACCGCTCGCTTCGCGCAGGGCGCGGTTGCGGGATTTGGCGGCACTGCCACATTGCTCGGTGACGACGATGATGCCGTGATCCTTTTGGTAGCGATCGAGGATCTCTTTGCTCTGATCGGTCGAGGCGTCGTTGGTGACGATGATTTCGATGTTGTCGTAAGTTTGGGCGAGCAGGGAATCGAGAGTGGCCTCCAAATAGTCCCCGGCGTTGTGGCAGGGAATGCAAATGGAGACCTTGGGATTGCTCATGAGTTTACGATGTGGCCAGTTTCCAGGCGTCGCCAAAGTAAGAGGGTTTGCTGTCGGAAACGTAGTGCTGGAGAATACCACCTTTATTCATGACGGTGTCGCGATCAGGAAAGGTAATGTAGCTTTCGACCGGCATGACGCGGTGAGATTGCGTGGAAGCCATCATGGCGACAAGTGCTTGCTCAAGATAGTAGGACGTGCCTTCGGCTTCCAGGAGCGAGGCGCTCCAGTGCTCAAGTTTTTCCCAGTCCATCGAATCGCTGGAGCTTCCGCAGACGCCGACGTTGAGGAGTTTGGGGATGGTGGCTCCGGTGAGCTTTTCCATCAAGGGACGGGAGTAGCCGTAGGATTCCTCGCAGTCGGTCATGAGGCAAAGTTCGTCGCTGCCTTTTTGGTCCCACCACTCGAGCATTTCGGTGGGTTCGGCGAAGAAGAGCATGTCGGAATCGAGAACGAGTTTGGTTCCTTCCGAGCCGAGATGAATGTCGGTAAGTTTGCGAATGTTTACGTAATCGATCCAGCGTTGGCGGAGGACCGGGAACTTGTCGATCGGGAGAAGGCTTTCCACTTTGTCGGTGATCTCTTCTTTTCTTACCGTGGCGCCCTCAGGGAAGAGGCGACGGATTCCTTCTTCGTGTTTGTTGCTGAGAGTGCCGTCGTCGACGAGGGAGACTGAGATTTTGCGTCCGCTTTGGTGGGCGAGGGTCCAGGCGCAGAAGGCGCTTTGATACCAAAAGCCTTTTCCGGTGAGAAACCAGATTTCGAGAGGGGCTTCGGAGGAGGTGGCTTCGACTGGTTTGAGATTCCAGGCGCCTTCTTCCATTTCGCGTTTCCAGGCATCGAGGCGGAAGTAGGCCTTGGGACCCCAGCGTGACATGCGGGCCAACTCCTCTTTGGGACGGCGATAAAGCGCGGTCTTGGTCTGGCTGAGAAAGTTGCGAAATGCGGACATGGAAAGTTACTTATTGGAGAGTGAAGCCTGTCCTTCGAATTGGCCGCAGGTGCCATGCCATCGGATGCTGGCGCCAGGGCTGCTCATTGGTTTGAGTTTAAAGTAGGCTTTAAGCTTGCGGAGTTTGACAGTCCACGGAGGGATGGCGGGCCAGGGCCGGATGCCGTGAATGTCGAGAACGCGGATGTAATCGCGGAAGCTGACGCGCTTGATGTTTTGTTGGTATTCCAAAGTGAGGCGCCCGGGAGGAATGAGGTGGGTCAGTTTGAGTTTTGGGAAGTATCCCACGTTCCAACCATTGCGAAGAATGACGAGGTTGATGTCGTTGTCTTCGCCTGAGGTCAGGGCGTCGCCGGTGCGGCCGAGGGCGAGGCGGGACTTGTCACCGGTAACGGCCTTGGCCCACTCTTTGATCGCTTCGGTGCGAGTAACCATGCCGGCTCCGATCGGAGAAAAATCGGGGTAGGTGGGATTTTCACTATCCCATCCTGTCATGATCATACTGTTGCCGAGATCACGGCAGCCGATGGGAGCAAGGCCGGGCTCGAACCACTCGGGGGGCTCTTCCTGATATTCCGGAATGGCGGGGCCACCGATGGAGCCGAGCTGGGGATGGGTCTTGAAAATCTCGAGAGCGTCAGCGAGGTAGTTGGGTTCGAGAATGTTGTCATCGTCGACCCAGAGAATGAATTCGGTGTCGACTTCCTTGATTGCACGCAGGCGGGCGTGGGTGAGTCCGAGGTTTCTTTCCCGGACGACGCGGGCATTTTCGAGATAGGTCAGGCATTTTTGATCGGGAGGTCTGGTGCTGGCGTTGTCGATGATTAGGAGCTGCCATTCCTTCTTGTCGAGGGTTTGCTTTTCCAATCCTTGAACCGTTCTTTCGAAGAACTTGGGGTTTGGATTGTAGGTGGGAATGACGACCGTGATTTTCATGCGTTGCGTTTTTTGGCGGCCGAGATGGCTCGCTCATATGAGGCGATTTGAAGAGGTAGGATACCTTCGTGACTGAGGAAATCGAGCACGCGTTGCCGACCATTTTTGGCAAGTGTTGTCACGCGTTCCGGCCTGTTGATGAGATTGAGGACGGCCTTGGCGATGGCTTGGGGGTTTTTGGGCGGCACGAGAATGCCGCTTTCACCATTGACGATAATTTCGGCCATCCCTCCCGAGGAAGATCCGATGACAGCGCGGGCGGCTGACATGGATTCGGGGCAGACGAGGCCGAAGCTTTCCCAGCGGCTGGGGAAGAGCATGACGTCGCATTTCTTAAATTCGTCAGCGAGCTGCTCTTTGCCGATGGCGCCGACGAAGTCGATGGCGTGGAGTGAGGAGGCGAAGTTTTTTCGGATCCAGGTCTCCATGTCGCTCTGCTTGTAATTCCAGGTTGGGCCGATGAAGCGAAAGCGGGTTTCCGGAGCTTTGCGCAGGATGGAGGGAATGGCGCGAGCCATTTCCAGGACTCCTTTGCGAGGTTCGAGGCGACCAAGAAAGCCGATGGTCTTTGCTTCGGTCGCGGGTTCGAGCGAGAGAAGTTCAGCCGAGGGTGTCATGGGGAGGGGGAAGAAGGAGATCTTTTCTCTGTCGAGAAACCAATCTTCAGCGAGGCGATTTCCGATGGCCGAGCTGGGAGCTGCGATTTCGTCGGCTTTTCGGGTCCAGAGACATTCGGGATCGGACTCGGGCTCGAAAGGTGGTTTTTCGAGGAAGGCCAGTTTTCCTTTGCGAAGGCAGCCGAGAGTGAAGTGGAGCTTTTCCAGAAGCGTGGGTTCCTCCCAGCCGATCTGACCGAGGAGATACTCCGGAGTATGGAGTTTGACGACGCGGGGAAGGTCGGGAAATTTTTTGGCGATCTCTTGTCCCTCCATTCCGAGTTCGGGGCTTTCGAGAACGTCGAAGGGAGTTTCCTTGTGGCGTTGTGAGAAGGTGGGAACGATGGCTTTTCGGAATGCTGCCCGGTCATCGTCATCGAAGCGATGAACTTTGACCCCAAATTCTTCAGCAGGTTCGGGGCCTTTCTTTCCAGCGGAAAATACTTCGACCTCGTGGCCGCCTTGAGCGAGCATGGTGGCAGCTTCCCACGCGTAGGTGCCGATGCCTCCGATGGCGATAGCCGGGGGGAATTCAAAGCTGACGAGTGCAATTCTCATTCCCCGGGGGTTACACTTTTTCCAGATCAAGTGTGAAGGCTCCGTGGCCCCATGATTGGGCGATACGATAAGAGTGGATGGCCTGAGGTGGAGCCTGAAAATCGAAAGAAAGCTTTTGCCAAATTTCGTCGAAGACCTCGACGCCAGGGACGTTGAGTCGGAGGGCGGCGGTGTAGCTGCCGGTGGCGAGGTTGTGGGCGGGGAAGCGCCAGATGTGCTCGTCCGTTCCGGCGGGAAGATTGATGGGGTCGACCGAGCCGAGAAGGCCGAGGGCAATTCCTTCACCGGCGGCATTGAAGAGGTGGACTTCGAAAGCCAGATTCTTGGCCTTTTCGTTGGTGATCTTGGTGCGAATTTCGACGATGGGATTCTGAGACTCCTCTCCTTCCACAGAAATGCGGGCCTCTTCGAAATAGCAATCGGTCTTGGGTGAGGCTTCACGTTTCCAGAAGGTGTCGCTGGGTGCCTCGAGATACTTGGCGACTGATTCAGCAGAAGGTCCCATGGTGTCGATTTGGCCTCCTTTGAGGACAATGCATCGTTGGCAGATGGTCTGGATCACCGAGAGGTTGTGGCTCACGAAAAGGACGGTGCGGCCGCCTTCCTTGGAGATGGACTTCATTTTGCCGAGGCACTTTTTTTGGAAGCTGGCATCACCCACGGCGAGGACTTCGTCGACAATAAGGATTTCCGGTTCGAGGTGGGCAGCGACGGCGAAAGCGAGGCGGACATACATTCCGGAGGAATATCGCTTGACCGGAGTGTCGAGGAATTTTTCGACTCCGGCGAAGTCGACGATCTCATCGAACTTCTGTCGGATTTCCTTTTTGGTCATGCCGAGGATGGCTCCGTTGAGGAAAATGTTTTCGCGGCCGGTGAGTTCGGGGTGAAAGCCGGTACCAACCTCGAGGAGAGAGGCGACGCGGCCGTTGAGAGTGATGCGACCTTCGGTGGGTTCGGTAATGCGGGAGAGGACTTTGAGAAGGGTGCTCTTGCCGGCTCCGTTGTGTCCGATGATGCCAAGGACCTCGCCTTCCGAGACATCGAAGGAGATATCCTTGAGGGCCCAGAATTCCTCGACTTCATCGCCCATGAGAATCTGGCGGCCTTTCGCCATGTCGACGGCTTTGCGGACGAAGTTTTTTCCGCTGCGGACGATGGTGTCGCGCAGTGATTGGTATTGCTCGCGTTCGCTTTGGTGGCCGACGAGGTAACGCTTGGCGAGTCCGTCGACTTTGATGATGGGGTCGGACATTAGATCAGGTCGGCGAAGGTTTTTTCCATTTTACGGAATTGTCGGATGCCCAGCCAGAGCATGAAAATGGTGACGCCAATTCCGATGAGGAAGGCGGGCTCAAGGAACGGGGGAGGACCGCCGAGGATGCACCACCTGAAACCATCGATGACGCCGACCATGGGATTCATGTTGTAGACGAAGTGAAGATTCTCCGGGATTTTTGCGAGGATGACGTCCTTGGTGAATCCGACCGGGGTAAGGTAGAGTCCGAATTGAATGATGAAAGGGATGACGTAACGGAAGTCGCGATACTTTACGTTGAGGGAAGTGATCCAAAGCCCGGGGCCGAGTGAGGTCAGAAAGCAAAGCGCGACAAATACCGGGATGAAAATGATCTGCCACGGCGGCACGAATTGGTAGATAATCATCATGCCCAAGAGAAGGACAAAGCTGATGGCGAAGTCGACAAAGGCGACCACGATGGTGGCGGTGGGGACAATGAGGCGGGGGAAGTAAACCTTGGAGATCAGGTTGGCGTTTGTGGTGAGGGAATTCGAAGAGTCGGTCAGCGCGGTGGAGAAAAACTGCCACGGGAGAAGTCCTGCAAAAACCATGAGGGCGTAAGGAGCGGTGCCATGACTTTTAAGATTCGCGACCGTGCCAAATACGAAGGTGAACACGAGCATGGTGAGGACGGGCCGAACGACGGCCCAAGCAACTCCGATGACAGTTTGTTTGTATCGAACCGAGAGGTCGCGCCATGCGAGGACTTGAAAAAGTTCCCGGTAGCGCCAGAGATCGCGCCAGTAGTTTTTTTCAGCCCGTCCGGCTTCAAGGATAGTTTGCATGTCTGCGAAATGAAGTTTGGCGAACCAAGGAAGGGGCCACTATTGATCACTCTGAGGAGACTATCATCAAAACTTGAGCATTGTGAATCCAATAATGAGGGAGAAATCGGGTGATCTTCGAATGCTGAACGAGTTAGGCGTCGTCGCCATACTGGCCGTAACCGTAGCCGTATCCATACTTGCCACCCTGGAGGCGGTTTTCGGTAAAATCGTTGAGGATGACTCCGGATGAAGAAACGCCATCATCTTTGAGCATCTCGAGGGCGCCCTGAATACTTTTTACCGGAGTGTGATCAGCGCGGATTACCAGGGCGAGGTTGTCGACCAGCGGAGCGAGGATTCGGGTATCCGGCACTGGAAGCAGCGGTGCACTATCAATCACGATGTGATCAAAGTTGGCGGCAAACATTCCGATAAGGGCTCTCAGGCGTCCTGGCTCAAGAAGCTCGCCCGGGTTTGGTGACTTTGGTCCGGAATAGATTACCGAGAGAGTGTCGAGACCGGGGTAGACGGTGATGGCCTGGTTGGCGGCGGCGGTTCCATTGAGAACGTTCACGATGCCGGGTCGGGCGGCGCGTTCTTCATTGAAGATCTTGTGGACGGCCGGTTTGCGAAGGTCGAAATCGATGAGGAGGGTACGGGTTCCCTGTTTGGCGTAGGCCAGGGCGAGGTTGGCGGCACAGAAAGTTTTGCCTTCACCGGGAATGGAGGAGGTAATCATGGTGATCTTCCGCTGGTTGGCATCCCCAAGAAGAGAGATCGAGGCGCGGAGAACGCGGAACATTTCCGAGTGAACGAAATCGGTTTTCCATCCAGGCACGGCCAGGGTGGGGGAGATGTGTTTCATCGAGACCGGCAGATCGCGGAGGCTTTCCATTTTCTCGAGAAGTTCTTCTTCGGGGGGAAGTTTCTGAATCGCCGAGAGGATTGAAATGCCGAAGGTTTGTTCGACATCGGCAACCCCGTGGATCTTGTTGTCGACGAACTGGAACATGAAGGCGAGAGCGAGTCCGCCGCAAAGACCAAGCAAGGTGTTTTTTATCATGATCTTTTTTCGGTTGGGGGAGAAGGGAGCCCAGGCCCGGGGAGCATCTTCGTGCTTGATGACTTCCGCCTCAACCCCTTCGGCATCTGTTTTGAGAACTCCGACCCGGGAGAGAAGGGTGTTGTAGAGTTCGTTTTTGGTTTCAACACTGTTGGTTAGGAGTGAAGCGCGAAGCTTCATTGCGTTTCGGAGGTCCTTGAAGTTTTCTTCATTTTCGATGTCGTCAATTTGATCCTGGAAGCCCCGCCAGTAATCGGTTTCAAGATCACTGGAAAGAACGTCCTTCATCGCGCTGAGAAGGATTTTTGTTTTGAGGTTAATTTGGTCGGTTCCGGAAATGATTTTTGGATGTTTGAGGCCGTAGCGAATGGAGAGGTCTTGAATGGCTTTTTCGGCAACAGCCATTTCTTTTTCGGCCTCGAGAGCTGGGGTGTAGGTCCCGGCGCGTCGACGGGCGGTTTCGAGCTCCGATTCTCTTTCTTTAGCTGCCGTCAGAAGGTGTTGCAGGTCTGATTTTTTGCCCTCTTCATTTACTCCCTCTCTGATGTTAATGAATTGTTGAATGATCTGATTGGCAATGACTTGTGCGACGTCAGGGTCGGTGTGATTAACGGAGATGTCAATCAGACGAGTGCCGCGGCGGACCTCCGAGCTGGTCCATCCGCTAATGATACCGGCAAGTTGTTCCGGCGCCGGCGCTTCTGCAAAGACCTTCTTCTCCTCGGCTTTCTTGGCTGTGAAAACCTCCATGATACTGGGCGCTTCGGGTGGGATCAGGTTGGCCAAATTACGGACAGTGGGGTCGCTGGCGACGGCGAGGAAGAGTTCGGTTCGGTCGAAATCACTTCGGATGTCTTCTGCTGCTTCAAGACTTTGGAGGTCGATATCGTCGGAGTCGCTGGAATTACCCATGGAGCCGGAGTTTTGACTTTTGACTCGAACGGTGGCGGTGGAGCGGTACTCCGGCACGCTCATCCGGATGGTGATCACTCCGAGGACGACACCCAGAAGGCTGCCGATAAGAATCCAATGCCAGCGCGCGATCAGGCGGGGGAGAAGATAGGCAAGGTCGAACAAACCCGGAGACTTTTTAATCTCCGCCTGGGCTTCGTCGTAATAGGAGTCGACGGGTTCTGGGGTGCTACGAAGTTTGGCCATGGTCTTTAGAGGGTGTGATTCTGAAGGAAGGGGCGTGTTAGAAGAGGCGTTCTCCGACGACAACGATGTCGCCTACTTTTAAGGAGAACATTTTTTGTTTACCCTCAAGCATGGCGCGAACGTCGGCTTTGTAGGTAGTGGGCTTGCCGTTCACGGTGCGTAGAATGGAGACTTTTCTGAGATCGGCGATCTGGGTTTTTCCTCCTGCCAGGGTGAGGGCAGTTGCGATGTTGAGGCTGCCATTGGTGGCAAAAGGAACTTGGCCGGGAGTGTTGACCTGTCCAGTGACGGTGACGAATTTTCCGATGTAGGGATTGGGAGGGACCTTGAGGACGTCACCTGGTGCTAATTTCGTTTTGGAACCGGCATTGAGGGAGAGGGTTTTTCCGTTTCGTTGAATGGTGATGCCTGGTGCATGGGCGGTGGTTTTTGTCCCTCCGCAACGACCGATGGCAATGCCGACTGTCAGCGGTGAGTCGAGAGGGAAGGGGATATCCATGGGGCTGTGGACTTCGCCCATGACGAGGACAGATTTGTTGGCGTGGGGGTGAATGCGGACATCGATGTTGTCGTTATTCAGGAGAAGGACGGGGTCGGCTCCCGGCTCAGAAAGGGCGTCTAAGTGATAGACCTGGCGATCTTTTCCTCGAGTGACAACAATTTTAGATTTATCAGCCTCCTCGCTCAGGCCGCCAGCTCGTAAAATGGCACCCAGAATGTCGAGTGTTCCTCCCCGGGGAATCGCGATTTGTCCCATCGAAACAACTGCACCACTGACACTGACTCGTTCGTCGGCCGCTGTGATGAGATCAAGAGTGACTTTGGGTTTTTTGAGGTAGTCCGGCTTAAATGCGTTCTCAATTTTTGCTGCGGCTTCAGCGAGGGTCAATCCATTGAGGTTGATTGACTCGATGAGAAGGAAGGAGGCTTCTCCGGTCGGGGTCAGAGTGGTTGTTTTATTCAGCTCTTCTTCTTCATAGACGATGAGTTGCACCTCGTCTCCGCCTCTGAGGCGATAGTTGCTGGAAGGCTTGAATTTGGTTGCTGGCTTAGCTTCCGTAATTGCTACCTTTTTATCCTCACCGTCTCCGTCCGTTTCTTCCTGTGCTGATACTGAAGTAATGGAGAAGCCCAGAAGAGCGAGGAAGTGAATAAGGTGAATTTTCACGATAAAGGTATGGTTATGGTTTAGAAGCGGTAATTTGCTGAGACAGATACACCAACCTCATCATATTTTCTACTGCCAGTATTCTCTAGATAACTAATTCCGGCGTTGAGGTCAAAACCATTGAACAATTCCGGGTAGTCGTAGTAGAGGGCAATCTGCCGAAACTCCTGATCTCCGCCCGTGCCATCGGTTCCCAGCGCAAGACCTTCGAACTCGGTGGTGCTTTTTGAAAGGCGCAGAGAGAGCTCTGATTTACCAAAGTTCCGCGATACTCCCAAGCCAATCGAGGAGTCCGCGATGCTCTCTCCGGGGTTGATGATTGAAGGCGAGGTGCGGTGGTTAAAGGTCGTGTTAACGCGCCAATCATTGCCCGGGGTGTAATTGAGACCCAGGGAAGTGTTGAGTTGCTGGTCTCCATCGCTGGAGGGGCCATTGAGGCGCTCAAGCGGATCCTGGCCCGGGAGACGGCCTATCGTCGAGTTGGATCGGGAGTTGATGGGGATGGCTTCGTAACGCACTTCGCCCTTGAAGCTCCAGATTGGATTCGGGCTATATTGGGCGCTGAAAGTGGCCGTGGGGCTGGTTTCCGAGCCATTCTGAGGGAGGTCGACACTTTCCACGCCGAAGGTTGATTGAAGAAAGATTTTCTGAGTGGGGCGATAGCGGACATCTGCTCCGAAGGCGACTGAAGAGATGCTTCCAGTGGCGTCAGAGTCACTATTTGCGAAGCGAAGCGAGGGTCCCAGGCTCAGTTTTGGCGAAAAGATGTAGAGTCCGCTGAGGGAGGCTCCGAAAAGGTCGCTGACATTGGATGCTCCAGCGTCGCTCTCTGCGCGGCTGAAATTGGCTGAGGCCGAGAGTTTGGATTTAGCGCTGAGCTTGTAGTTTAGATTGAGTCTTGCCGAGGCGGTGGTGTTTTCAGAAAGGCTTTCTGTGAAGCGACTTGCCTCGGTGGAGCGCAAATATTCACCGGTAAATTCGGCGGTGAGTTTCGCGCCGTTGTGAGTGAGGATGGTGGCGACGCGATGGTTGGTGGCATCGTCCACTGCGTCGTCATGGTAGATGTCGAACCCTGCGCCGTAGTCAAAGGCCAGAACATTGGTGGCACCGCCGCTAGGTGCAGAACGGTAGGAAAATCCAGGTTCAATACTCGTGTAGAAAATTGAAAGGCGATCTGTTTCGTCCAACTCGAGGTTGGAAGAGTATTTTTCGGTGACTCCGATTGAGAGGACGAGTCCTTCGGTGTTATTATTCCGTCCACCCAGGGCGGCTTCCTCGGCGAGGAAGCTTCCACTTCCCTGATTGGCGTTTTCGTCGAGGAGGAGCGGAGCATCGTTGATTAAAAGACCGGGAATTTCCGGATCCGGGGCCTTAGGGCCTGCCGAGTGGAGGATGGAGGCATCTCCAGCGGTGGTTAAGAGTGGGTCGCCTTCGGGGAGAGGGACTCCGGGAACGATGGGAATGCCATCGAGAGGGACTTCCACTTCGGGTAGATCGGTGGCTGGCTTGCCGAGTGTTACGCTGGGATCTTTGGGGGTGGGGAGCTTGGGTTTGGGAAGCGCCGGATTTCCGGGAGTAGTTTTCTCCGGGGTGGCCGGCTCTTCGGTTTTTTCCGGTTCAGCAGGTTTTTCCTCAGTGGGAGTTTCCTGAGCTACAGCAAGCTGGGAAATGAGCATCCAAGCGGGGAGGCCGGCACGAGCGGCGAGGCGTTGGTAAGTCATCATACTATGCGGGTCCCTTGAGTTGACCGGAAATCGGTTTCGTAGTGTTTAATATAAGGGACGCCAAAATACGACTAAAATTTTACATTGTTTTTGGATGGTTTAGATATTATTTAATAATCTGACGCTAAGTGCTTTGGGTGATTTTTATCCCGATGAAGACTGCGGCGACCCCCAGAGCGACCGAGAGAATTATTTTAAAAAAAGCGAGATATGTAAGGCCATTCACCCATAGAGAATGAGTATCTTTGGCGAAAGTTGAAAAAGTTGTGAAGCCTCCGAGGAACCCGGTGGCGAGGAGCGGCATGACCCATGCAGGGGTCGTTTTTGAGGTCAAAAATCCGAAAAGGCAGCCGATAAGGAAGCAGCCGAGGACATTGCAGGTAAGAATTCCGATCGGGAAATTCTTCAGCGAGGTGTTTTTGGCAAGCGTTTGAATGCCCGAGGAAAGTCCCCAGCGAGCCACCGAACCAAGGCCTCCGCCGAGGAAGATGAGGAAAACGTGATTCATGGTAGGATCGAGAGAAGGGAGTTAATTTTATCGAAATCTTTCACTCCGGGGCTGATTTCTGCTCCGGAGGCAATGTCGAGGGCGGCGGGTTGGACGCTGGCGAGGGCTGCGGCGGCGTTGGTGGGGTTGAGGCCACCGGCGAGAAGGATGGGAAGTTCCGGATGGCTGGCGATAAACTCACGGGCGATGGACCAGTCGAATGTTTTTCCAGTGCCCCCGTAGTCTTTGCCTGCCGGCGTGTCGATGAGGAGGGCGAAATCTTTGTCCGAGGGAGGATCGTTCGGGAGGTTCTTGGCACTGACCGCTCTGATGACCGGAATTTTTTGGTCGAGGAAGTAGTCGATGTCTTCGCGGGATTCGTCCCCGTGAAGTTGCACCACGTCGATGAGTCCTTCGTTGAAAAGCTCTACGGCGAGTGGTCGGGCATTGTTGACAAAGACGCCCACGCGGAGGATTTTTCCTTTCAGCTCAGGGGCGAATGTGCGGGCGAGTTCGGGAGAGCAGTATCGTTTGGAGGGGGGCCAGAAATTGATTCCAAGGGCATCCACTTTTAGCTCGGCCAAAGCACGGGCATCGTCCAAAGAAGTGACGCCACAGATTTTGAGTGAGGTCTTGGGTGCGAAGAACTCCGAGTGCATGGGCTCTCCATGCCAGAATGTAGGGACGAGGGCGATGAAGAACTATTTGGATTCTCCCCGGACGTGGGAATTATGGACGAGTTCCCGGTAGTGCTTAGTGAGTTTTTCGGTGAGCTTTTGGCGGTGGGAGGAAGAGAGTTTCTTTTCCTCTTTGATGCCACCGGTGATCCTAAAGATCTGGAGATCGGTCAGGGGGCGTTTTTGATTTTTTGCGCGTAATTCAGTGCGGGTGTGGTTGTAATCACTTCCGTGATTCGGATTCGGGGAGCGCGGCAACATAATCTTCAGGGGATCGATGTCGATATCCCCCGGGGAAAGCTGGTCGTGATCACCGGAGTGAGCGGGAGTGGAAAGTCGTCGTTGGCTTTCCACACTCTTTATGCCGAGGGGCAGCGTCGGTATGTGGAGTCCTTGTCGGCATATGCCCGGCAATTTTTGGATCAGCTGGAAAAGCCGGAGGTCGATGCCATCGAGGGCCTCAGCCCGGCCATTGCGATCGAGCAACGTTCCGGCTCGGGGAATCCCCGGTCGACGATTGCGACCGTGACTGAGATTCATGACTACTTGCGAATCCTCTACGCGGCGATCGGTGTTCCTCACGATCCGGTGACGGGTGAGAAACTTGAGCGGATGACGACGACTGATATTGTCTCGAGTCTCTGTGAGTCCAAAGAAGGAACGCGGATTATTTTGCTGGCTCCGGTGAGGTCGGAGGGGGACGCCGCGGGGATGATCGCGGATTTGCAGCGGCAGGGATTTGTGCGGGTGCGGATTGGGGGAGAGATTGTGGAGTTGGAGGAAGCGGCATCGATTTGGCCGGAAGAAGGTGGGGAGGTGGAGATCGTGGTCGATCGCTTGGTGGTGAAAGAGGGTTTGAAATCCCGTCTGGCCGACAGCGTGGAAATTGCCTTGCGGATTTGCGGGTTGGAGGTGCGCGCACTTTCGCAAGAGAAAGGAAATCGTGAGTGGAATGAACATGCCTTTGCGACGAGTTATCGTAATCCCGAAACGGGTTTCGAATTGACCGGGCTGAGCGCGCGTCATTTTTCCTTCAACTCGCATCTCGGCGCCTGCGCTACCTGCCATGGGTTGGGGACCGAATTGTTTTGTGATCCTTTTTTGGTCGTGCCTGACCGGAGTAAATCTTTGGCGCAAGGTGCGGTGACGGTTTGGACAAAGGGTTCGTCAAAAAAGAGGGGCTGGAATCAACTGCATATCGAAGCACTGGCCGCTCATTTTGGAGCGGATCTGAATGAGCGGTTTGACAAGTTGCCGAAGGAGTTTCGCAAAGCTTTATTCTTTGGGTTGGGGAAGAAAAAGATCACCGTGCAGTGGGAGAAGGATGGTCGCGTGGTGCCCTTGCAGAAGGAATTCGAGGGAGTATGTCGTCAGGTGGAGCGCTTGTTTCGCGATACCGAAAGCGAGGGTGTGAAGCGAAACATGGGGCGCTATATGACTTCGCGGGAGTGTCGGGTGTGTCATGGCAAGCGACTTAAGCCGGAGTATCTCGCGGTGAAGTTATCAAGCGGGGAGAGTGAGTTGGGAATCGATGGCTTTTGCGAACTGCCAATCTCCAAAGCTCGGGTTTGGTTGAGTGAGTTGAAGGTGGAAGATGACCGCAGGGTGGTCATGAAAGGGGTGATCAATGAGCTTGCCAAACGTCTCTCGTTTTTGGATGAAGTCGGGTTGGGATATCTTGGCCTGGACCGGGCGAGCGGAACGCTTTCAGGTGGGGAATTTCAGCGGGTGAGATTGGCAACCCAACTGGGTTCTGGATTGGCCGGGGTTTTGTATGTCCTCGATGAGCCGAGTATCGGACTACACGCCATGGATAACAATCGCCTGATCGGGGCGTTGTTAAAATTACGTGATGCCGGTAATACGGTCGTTGTGGTCGAGCATGACGAAGCGATGGTGCGGGCCGCTGATCAGGTGATCGAAATCGGTCCGGCGGCTGGTGCGCACGGCGGACAATTGATGGCGCAGGGAACGCCGGAAGCGATCCAGAAGATTGATTCAGCCACGGGGCGATGGTTGAGCCGGGAGGTAAGCCCGATCAGAGGGGGGAAGCGCCGGGCCGATTTCTTTCTCAAAATCATCGGAGCAACGGAGTACAATTTAAAAGGCGATGAGGTTGCCATTCCTCTTGGGCAGTTGGTCGGAGTGACCGGGCCCAGCGGGAGCGGAAAATCGACGCTCATCAACAAGGTGCTGAAAAGAGCTCTGGCCCGGAATTTTCATCGAGCCAAAGATGTTCCAGGAAAGCACGAGAAGATCGAGGGGATGGATTACCTCGAAAAGGTGATTTTTGTGGACCAAAGCCCGCTTGGGAAAAGTCCGCGATCCAATCCTGCGACCTATTCGGGAGCCTTCGACCTGGTGCGAGACCTCTTCTCCCAACTTCCACTGTCCCGTCAGCGTGGATACAAGGCGGGAAGGTTCAGTTTTAACGTCAAGGGAGGGCGTTGTGAAAAATGTCAGGGCGGGGGAGCGATCCGGATCGATATGCATTTTCTCCCCGATGTCTGGGTCAATTGCGAAGCCTGCCGCGGACGGAGATACAATCGGGAGACCCTCGAGATCCGCTATCGAGGAAAAAGCATCGCCGATGTGCTGGAGATGACGGTCGAGGAAGGTCGGGAGTTTTTTGGAGCCGTGCCCAAGTTGAGTGTCATCATGAATGCCATGTTCGATGTGGGATTGGGCTATGTAAAATTAGGCCAGGCCGCCAATACTCTCTCAGGCGGAGAGGCCCAGCGGATCAAGTTGGCTTGCGAACTCTCCAAGGCGGCCAAAGGCCATGCATTGTATTTACTCGATGAGCCGACAACAGGTCTGCATTATCAGGATGTGCAGGTTCTTTTGGAGGTCCTCTTCAGATTACGGGATGCCGGACACTCCCTGGTGGTGGTGGAGCACAATCTCGATGTGATCGCAGCTTGTGATCATTTGATCGATCTCGGGCCCACGGGAGGGGACGAGGGAGGGCGTGTCGTGGCCGAAGGAACGCCCTCCGAGGTCATGAAAATCAAAAAATCTGCCACCGGAAGGGCATTATTGCGGGATCGAGGTTGAGAGCTTGCAAAAGCGGGCTACTTTTTCGCAAAATAATCAGATAAAGTCCTTGAGAGGAAACGCTTTCACATCAACCAGCCCTCAGAACGTGAATCCAGCACCAGCGAACGCACCCCGGCCCTCGCGCTTTCGACCCTGGCTCGAAGAACACGGCTCGAAGTTGCTCTTGTTTGCCCGACAGCAGACCCGCTCGATTGCTGATGCCGAGGATATTTTGCAAAACGCCCTCGTGAAATTGGCGCGAAAGGTGGAGGAAGGGACCTTTGTGGGGGATCAACAAGCGTGGCTCGCGTTTATTTATACCCAGATCCGGCGGGAGTCCATCGACCTGGGCCGTAAGGACGATCGCCGTCGCAAGCGAGAGGAACTCGTTGTCGAAGACAAAAAGACCCTTGGATCGGATATTGATCTGCCCCATTTCGAAAATAGCGAGAATATGGACGAAACCCGTCGAATTCTCGAAGGAGGGCTGAAAGGCCTGCCCAAGAAATTTTCCGAAGTCATCCATATGAAACTTTGGGGAGAGCGAACCTTTGCCGAGATTGGCGAGGCTCTCGACATTTCCCTCAATACCGCCGCCTCGCGGTATCGTTATGGAATCGAGGCATTGAGAAAACAACTCGCCACCGCACGCTTAAATGGAGATCTCTAGCCCAACCCTCAATTGTCATGGATGCTGAACTGAACAAACTCGAAGAAGAATTGAAGAAGCTTTCCCCGTTGGGAATGCCCGACGATATGATTTCACGGCTGGATAGCGCGATGGCGCGTTGGCATGAACACGTTCCCGTGGAGGAAAAAATTGTTCCTCTCAACCAGGAGCCGGCGGAATCGACCGGCAATTGGTTGGGATGGCGCTCGGTGGCTGCCGTGGCCGTGATGGGTGCCGGAGTTGCTTTCATCTCGGGTGGTGGAAATCCTCCTGCGAATCCTTCCGTGGCCTCGTCAGTGAGTGAAGCCCGCGTCGGGATTTCGACTGCCGCCTTCACTCCAAGTGATGCCCGAGCCAAAATTCTCTCTACGAACGACGTGGGAGTGATTTGGACGAAGTCCGGACAGGCTGTTCGCTGTATGGAAGTCAATGCCACCAACACGGTTTATTTTCAAAATGAGGAGGGCGAGCAAGTGATCGTCGAGCAACCGACGAGAGAAGTCGTTTTTCTTCCGGCAAAAATTGATTAAACAAAAATTTTAAAATCCAACGCTGAACCAGCAAATGAATAACCAACTTTCAAACACCACTAAAATTGGTCTCACGATTCTTCTCGGAGTTCTTGGTAGCGCCGAGGGAATTGAGCGTCCCGGCGGGGCTCCTGTTGAAAAGGCTCCCGTTCCAGCCGAAATTGTTCCCGAGAACAATCAGGGCGTTCATGAGGACGCCGTTAAAAAACCTCTCGAGGCCAAGCAAGCCTTCCTTGGCGTTTCCGGAGATCCGGTTGACGAGAATCTCGCTTGGCACTTGAATCTCGAAAGCGGACTTCAGCTTAATTTCGTTCTGGAGGATAGTCCGGCTGATCTCGCCGGACTCACCGAGCGTGATATTGTGACCTCTATTGATGACAAGAAATTGACTTCCCAGGATGATCTGAGAGCTGCCGTGCAAGCCAAGGCTCCCGGCGAGGAAATTACCCTCAAGCTCGTTCGGCGGGGACGTCCGATCGAACAAAAAATCAAGTTGGCCGAGCGGGTCGTTTTGCCTCCGCAAGCGAACGGCGTGAATCCTTTCCCTGCAGATGACGGGCGTGCTGATTTACAAAAAATGCTCGAGCGTCAACTGGGAAAAGGCCCCGGGAGGATTCCTAATTTCGACATCCAACGCCAGCTTCTCAAGGAAGTGGAAAAGGCCTGGGGCATGAATGGCGGGAATGGGCCCCAGCAACTAAAGTTGAAGCTCGACGACCTCCTGGATCAAAAGGTTGGCGTGAAAGCAGCTGGTTCGGTGATGTTTCAGGATCAGGATGGAAGTGTGGAAATGCGCATGACTGACGGGGCTCGTGAGATTGTCATTCGGGATATCGATGGGGAAATCGTTTTCGAAGGTCCTTACGACTCTGATGTCGATAAGGCCGCAGTCCCCGAGGAATATCAGGAGCGCGTCGAAAAATTTGGCCTTGATAAGCAAGGCGGCGGCCGCATGTTTCATTTCGAATTCAACCAGAAGAAGGAAAAGGAGTAGTTTTTCTCACCTAAACTTTTCAAAACGACGGTCCCTGTGGGTCGTCGTTTTTTTGTCTTCATCAGACTGCTTTCGAAGGAGATGTTTTTTTTAGGATTCGCGCAATTCCGATAGGGTGCGATTGGTCGTTTTCAAATCCACTTTGAGTGACTCTTCCAAAGTCCAATGCCGAATAGGGGGCTCCAATGAAATGCGCCCTGTAATCTTGTCGCAACGTAGGGCAGTTCATCGTGGTGATGGAGGCCTCTTTGTAATTGAATCGGGAGCATCAGCTCTATTCCCGAAGTAATGTGGTGATAACCCTGGATCTGCCCTCGCGTGGAATACCACAAAGGGGGAAAGAATAAGAGACGGCAGGTGAAGCCGTCTCTTGCGAAACAAGGGGTTGTCGGTGGCAAGCCCGCAGTTTAGTCGTTTTCGTTTTCGCCCGGTTGGTTATCGTAATCTTTTTCTTCGACCGAGGTGTAGAAGTTAAACGCGGTGGTTCGGTTGATGACTTTGTTTTTGATGGTTTCAATATGTCCATCAAGGAAGCAGCAGTGGACCTGGTCCTTGTAGTTGCCCTGGGGAACTTGTTGGATCGTTTCAAATACCCAGCCCTCACCGGTGTCGTTATCATTCGACTCGGCGAAAAAGATGGTGGTAGCCTCGTCCTCGACATCGATCTGGCGAACGAGGAAGGCATCCTCCTCATTGGAGTCCGGAACGGATTTGCCTCCGAGGTTTCCGTTGTAGGTGTATCCACCACGGCTGACATCGCTGTTTCCGTAGAGTGAGTAGTTTTCTGTGAGTCCAGCACCGAGTTTCTTTTTGGAGAGAGGGTTCTGAAGGACGGTGTTGGCGTAGGGTTCGGTCCACTTAAAGCGTCCGCTGGAACGGTCGGCGACTCCCGCCTTCTCCGCGACGAGGTCCCACCACACAAATGAGGCTCCGATTTCACCGGCGAGAACACCTGAATGTGGAGGGAAGCTTCCCGGAGGATGGTATCCAGTCTCGGAACCTTCACTGACGATATCCATCATGATGGTGTAGATACTTTTCATGTTGCCGGTAAGTTTGGCGGAATTTGCGGCCTGGAAGCCTTTGCGCACGCCAATAATCACGAGACTGGCAAGGACGGCAAGGATGGCAATGGTGACGAGGAGTTCGACCAGAGTGAAGCCGGTGCGGCGGGAAGTGTGTGGATAAAGTGTCATGTCTGATTCGAAGTTTGAATTTGATGGAGGAAGGTGCAAGTCAAGAGTTTGGGGCTTGGACGCAAGGTGAGTGAAAATGAGACTTTTAAAGTCTATGCGGGCTCTTTCTCGAATTTGCGGAAGGCGCGGAATCCGTAGATTGCGATCACGACGAAGCAAACGACAGGGAGCCAGAAGCTGTTCTTAATCCCCAGTTCGTCGATGAATTTCCCCTGCATGAGTGGGAGGACGGCACCTCCGACGATGGCCATAATGAGGAAAGCGGAGCCGATTTCAGCTTCTTCGGGCGAGAGACCACGGAGCGCGATGCCGTAGATGGTGGGAAACATAAGCGACATGCAGGCCGAGACCGCGACCAGACAGGTGAGGCCGGCTTTCTTATCGAGAAAGATCGCTCCTAGCAGGAGGAGCACTGCCACCACGGCAAGAACTCCCATGAGCCAGCCCGGGCTGAGTTTCCGCATCAGGGCGGTGCAGATGAAGCGGCAGGAGAGGAACGTGACCATGGCAGCGACATTCCAAAGGCCGGCTGTTTCGAGATCAAGTTGGGCCACTTCCATGCCGTAGTGAATGACGAAGGTCCAGCAAGTGATCTGCGCGCCGACATAGAAAGCCTGGGCCATGACGCCTTCCCGGAAATGGGGGCGCTTCCAGAGTCGTTTGCAAACTC
>NHEN01000191.1 GCA_002172625.1 Verrucomicrobiaceae bacterium TMED86
TTCGTCGAGAAGAAGGAGCCGGGTTGCCGCGCCAGCATCGTCACGTACTGCTCCTCCCGCGCGGGCGGCGTCGTGGAGAGGGGCGTGAACCGGAGGTTTGACCTTTTCTTCCAGAGCGTGGGAAATGAGGCGGTAGTTGATGGCGACGACGGAAATGCCGGCTTTGAGGAGCGCATTGGGATCGGCAAAACGATTCAGGCGTTCCTTGGTGCCGCCCTGCCACCCTCCACCATGAATAACAAAGACAAGTGGCGTCGGTTCAGAGGATTCGGCCTTCCAGAAGTCGAGGGTCTGTCGCGTGTGCGAACCATAGGCGACCTCCGACAAAGTTGGCTTGGGGACGGACGCATCATAACTCGGGGCCTTGGCCTGGCCCGAGGCTGGGAGAATGAAGAGCGAAATAGCGAGAAGAAGAGGAAGGCTCTGTTTCATGGCTGAGAGAATTGGGTAAAAAAGAAACGGGGCGGTCGGATTATCCGATCGCCCCGTTGGAAGGTATAAGAGATTTTCTTACTTGCGGCGGCGGCCCATCAGGGCGAGTCCGGCCAAACCAAGCAGAGCGAGGGAGGAAGGCTCGGGAATCGCTTCAACGACCTCAATATTGAACGCATAAGTCCGCGGAAGGTTTCCGTGACCGAAGGTGGTGAGCGTGTTTCCGACACCAGCCGCATCGTCAAAGTTCAGGCTGTTTGCATGGTCGGTACGACCGAATGAGGTATTGGTAAGAATATTGTTCTGATTTCCAGCAGCGCTGGGAACCTGCATCCCAGCTGCGATGGTTGCTCCGCCAGCGCCGATGGTAAAGGTGTCATTTGCACCAAAACTGACTCCAGTCTGAAGACCACCGTTGGTGTCAATCGTGTCACCGAAGGCGAGCACGGTGTGGCTGCCCGATCCGGCGAACAAGGTGACGAATGGGTAGACCGGCTGGGTGACGCCAGGTGTGCCAGAGTCAGGCGCGGCGATGTAGCTCCATGATGTGGCCTGATAGGTCCCTTCTGTGAGAAAAATCGTATTCGTGATGTTGATGTTTTGACGCATCTGGTTATTGCTGCCATCCGACAGGGTATCCTGGCTGGCGAACGTCGCGGGTAGGAGGTCGACATTGGCGACACCGACAGTCGCGGCATTCGTGCCAGAGGCCATGCCGAGGACGACAAGCGAAGTGAAAATAGTTTTTTTGAGGGTCATGGAGGGGTGTTTTTTAGTGATGTAGTGTGGTTTCGACTCATGAGTTGAAACAACAAGAAGTGATTCTTACGAAATCCCATTATTTCAGCAAGAAGAAAGGTGATTTTTTTTTGGCAGGCGCTGATTACTGAGATGAGATCGCTCCGGGATGCGGAGAGCTAAAGGACTCGGACTCTGAAAGTTCGGAGGATTCTGCTCCCAACGAATTGATTCAGGTTTCCGTAACGTCGGTTGCCCGTGCCGAGCGTCCGAGCAATCTTTCTGTAAAATCTCGTGCTGGAACATCGGATATTGGAATTACGACTTCCGGAAAAGCCACAGCAGCGGATCGCGAAGCTACGAAACTGAGTCTTGAGGTTTCTGGTTGGGACACGGAGCGTTCGAGTGCTCTGGCATATAAAAAATTGGGGCAACTGGGTGGGTCATCGGAGCAGGCCGATTTTGGCGGACTTCTCTCTAACAACACCGTCGTCTAGATCAGAACTCCAATCGATCATATCCAGCGAGCAGGACACGGAGGAGATTCTTCCCGGATTCGAATTCCAGGTGAGCGCCAATTTGGAATCCGACGATAGGTCGATTTCGGTGACGGCTAAAATGGACGGAGCCCCAAACGACCATCCCATGACCAAGCCGGTCATCTGTTTCAAGACGTCCCGCACCAAGAATCCCACGATCGACAAGCATGGAAGCGCGCCTAATTAAATGCGATTCATGCTTGGCAAGTCGGACCCTCGTTGGTGTATAGCGCTAGTATGCCTCTTCCCAAACTTCCCCTCGTTGGCGCGCTGGTCCTTTGCTTCTTCGGATTGGTAAGTAACCCCGTCTCGGCATCCCCGGATGGCGTTGTCGTATTTAATGAGGTGCAATACAATCCGGCGGGATCTGATGAAAGCGGCGAGTGGATCGAGTTGTTCAACCAGATGGGGATCATCACCGACATCTCGGGGTGGCGAATCGACGGCATCGGATACACCTTCCCGAACGGCACCTTGGTGAATCCCGGGAGCTACGTCGTGGTTGCAAAGACGCCTGGCGTTGGTGAGTTTGGCCCGTTCACCGGGAGCATTGATAACAGTGGCGAGCGATTGAGACTATGCAATCAGAGCGAGCGCCTCATGGACGAGCTTGACTTTGGTGACGACGGCCGATGGCCGGCCGCGGCAGACGGGTCGGGGGCGACACTCGCCAAGCGCAAGCAGTACACCGCCAGCGGTCGAACAGACCGGTGGACTTATTCGGCGCAACTGGAGGGGACCCGCGGATCGGTCAACTTTCCCGAAGCCGGTGGCCCTCCTCCGTCGTCGACCGTTGGATTGATCACCCTCGCCGACATCTGGAGATACAAGGATACTTCGACTGATCCGGGTGCCGGCTGGGCAGCGAGTGCACATCCGGTAGGCGGCGATTGGAAATCAGGGGCGGGCGGGATCGGCTTTGAGAGCGGCACCACCATCTCGCTTGGGACCGTGTTGGACCCCCCGAATTCGAATACGCCCTACGTGATGACTTATCACTATGAGCGGGAGTTCAGCCTGAGCGCTGCACAGCTGGCGGGATTGCAATCGCTCAAACTCCGGTACGGATTCGATGACGGCGCTGTCGTCTATCTCAATGGTGTGGAGGTGCTGCGTGTGAACATGCCTTCCGGGATCATCGACGCTGGCACCGTGGCGCTCGGAGGGGTGGAAATCGACAATCTTTCAGCAGATACGACGCTCCCGACCGGAGCACTTGTTTCGGGGAGCAACCGTATTTCGGTCGAGGTCCACCAGCAAGGTCTTGGCAGCAGCGACACCGTGTTCGGAGTCGAGCTGGATGCGGAAATCGCTGGTGTGAATCCGGGTTCCGGGCCAATGCTTGCATTCAATGAGGTGCCGTCCGCGGCCCAGGCGGGCTTTTGGGTGGAGTTAAGAAACACCGGTCCGGCCGATATCGAGCTCGCAGGGATTGTCATCTCGGCGGGTGCTGATCCCTTGCGCGAGCACCAGCTTGAGGCCGGGCAGCTTGCCCCTGGCGCTCTTCTCCTGATCGACGAGGTGACTCTCGGCTTCAGGCCGGCTGATGGCGAAAAACTTTTCCTCTTTGATGCTGCCGGGACAGCGGTTCTCGACGCCCGCGAAGTTACTGACAAACTCCGCGGTCGTGCCGAAGAGAGAAAGGGGGCCTGGCTCTATCCGAACACCGCCACGCCGGGTTTGCCTAATGTCTTTGTGCTCAATGAAGACGTCGTGATCAGCGAAATCGCATACAGCCCGCCAGGTCTTGGCGGCAGTCCGGGGGTGCCTTCAACATTCGATGTCACTCCGCTGGCCAGGATGGGAGACACATGGCGCTACAACGACACCAACGCGGATCTGCCAGCTGATTGGTCCACGGCATCGCATCCAGCGGGCGGCGACTGGAAAACCGGAACGGGGCCTATCGGGGTTGAGAGCAGCGCACTGCCCGTGCCGCTCTCCACGGTTCTCACCGGTTACACTTCTGCAACGGTGACTTACTACTACGAGACTGATTTTACCGTCTCGGCGGAGGTTTTTAACATCGCCGAGACGCTGGAACTCACCCATCAGATCGATGACGGAGCGGCATTCTACCTCAACGGTGTGCGCGTTGGTGAAGTCAATCTGTCTTCAGGTGCGCTCAACCCGGAGACGCTTGCGAGTCCGAGCGTTGGCAACGCAGGCCTCGGCACCCTGCAGATCCCAATATCAAGTCTTGTCTCCGGCGTGAACCGGCTCTCGGTGGAGGTGCATCAGAGCAGCACGGGTAGCAGCGACACGGTATTCGGGGTTGGTCTTGATGCGCGCGTGCAAACTTCCCCCGGCCGAGCAGCGCTGCCGTTCCGCAACTCTGATAACCAATGGATTGAGATTGCCAATCGTGGATCGAGCGCAGTCGATCTTGGCGGCTGGGACTTCGACAATGGGATCGCATTCAACTTCCCAGCGGGCACGATGTTGGCACCTGGAGAATACGCTTGTGTTGCCCGTGATTCAGCTTTGTTTACTGCGGCCTTTCCGGGGGCGCGACTCCTCGGCGAGTTTGCTGGTTCGCTGTCACGAACCAGCGAATATGTTCTCCTGCGTGATGCCTACCGCAACCCGGCAGACGAACTCAGATACTTCGACGGTGGGCGTTGGCCCAAGGCTGCGGACGGTCGTGGCTCGACGATAGAACTGCGCGATTTGCATGCGGACAACAACGATGCAGTCGCTTGGGCAGCAAGCGACGAGTCCAGGCGGACGGCTTGGAAAACCTACACTTACCGTGAGAGGGCCGCGAGTAGCCGCGGGCCGGACAACCAATGGCGCGAGTTCAACATGGGGCTGCTTTCCGATGGCGAGATGCTGATCGACGATATCAGCGTGATTGAAAACCCCGACGGCGGTGCGGTGCAGAAGCTAAGCGACACGACCTTCGACAATGCCGCCGCCTGGAAACTCGTCGGCAACCATCGCCATGGGGAAATTATCGATGATCCCGACAGTCCCGGGAACAAAGTGCTTCGGATCGTTGCCACCGGCGCGACCGAGCACATGCACAACCAGATTTTCACAAAACTTTCGTCGGCGATTTCCAACGGCACCGAATATGAAATTTCGTTCCGCGCTCGCTGGGTTTCGGGGTCTCGACAGCTCCACACGCGGCTCTATTTTAACCGCTGTGCCAACGTGAACATCATCGATCGCCCCGAAGATGTCGGCACCCCCTCTGCTCCCAACTCACGTGGTGAGGTGAATATCGGGCCGACCTACTCGGGAATGAAGCACTCTCCGGCCGTCCCCTCGGCGGGCGAGCCCACCACTGTTTCGGTCGTGGCAAATGACCCGGACGGCATTTCCAGCCTCACCTTGTTCTACTCGGTCAACGGAGGGGCATTTCAAACTGTTTCGATGGGTGGCGGTGCGGGTGGATTGTATCGCGGAGAGGTTCCCGGACAGGCAGCCGGCGCGCGGGTGCAGTTCTACCTGACGGGTGTCGACTCGATGGGAGCGACGCAGACCTTTCCTCAAGAGGGTCCGGATTCGCGGGCTATGTTTCAAGTGGACGACGGTCTGGCGGCCACCAACGGCTGGCAAAATTTCCGCATCATCATGACTGCGGCGGACTCCAGCTTCCAGCACCAGTCGATCGAAGTGATGAGCAATGACCGTCTCGGTGCCACGATCATTGACCGTGAGGGAGACATCTACTACGGCTGCGGAGTGCGATTGAAAAGCAGTCAGCGTGGGCGCGCAAACCTCAATCGCGCCGGTTATAGCGTGCGCTTCCCATCGGACGGGCTCTATCGCGGTGCGCTCTATTCAGTGGCGATCGATCGCTCGGAGAGCCAGACGCCGGGGCAGCGGGAATTGCTCTTCGATATCATGATTTCCAACTCCGGGGGTGTCATCAGCCGCTACTATGACTTCGTCAAAGTGCTCTCTCCGAATCCATCACTGACCGGCGGAGGGCTGTTGCAAATGGCGCGCTACGGTGACGTCTTTCTCGATTCGCAGTTTGACAACGGCGGAGACGGACAGCTCTACGAATACGAACTGATCTATTACCCAACGAGCGAGGACGGCAACGGTTTCAAAAGACCACAACCCGACAGTGTCACCGGTTCGAGCGTTTCAAACCACGGTGATGATCCCGAACTTTACCGCTGGTTCTTCCTCAACAAGAATAACCGAGAAGCCGACAACTTCGCGCCGATCATGGCCTACAATAAACACTTCAGCAAATCGGGAGCTTCCTTCGACGCTGGACTAGAGGAAATCGTTGATGTCGACAGTTGGTTCCGCGGCATGGCCTACGCCGTTCTCAGCGGAGCGGGAGACAATGCCGGATCTGGCAGCTCGCATAACGGGATGTATTATGCTCGCCCCGACGGTCGCGTGATGTTCCTTCCACACGACATGGACTTTGGTGCTGCCGGAGGAAATGCCACCGCGTCGATCTTCGCCAACGGACAATGCAACAAGCTAGCGAGCGTTCCCTCACGTCGGCGCATCTACTTTGGCATTCTTCACGACATTGTCACGACGACATGGAACAGCGCCTACATGTCGGACTACACCACCCATCTGGCATCGCTCGATCCGAGTCAGAGTTGGGGTGGCAAGTTGAGCTTTTTCGATGCTCGCGGCAATTACGTCCTCACCCAGATTAACAACTCCATCGCCCCCATCAACTTTGGTCTCACCACACCCTCGCCACTGACGGTTGCATCGAGCACGGCAACGATCTCCGGCGAAGGGTGGGTAAACGTTCGGGAGATTCGCCTTAGCGGCGGCTCTGATCCGCTGACGGTGGAATGGACGGACGGCGATTCCTGGACGGTGGACATCCCGGTGGCTCCCGGCTCAGACCTCTACACCATAGAAGCGTATGATTTCTCCGGAAACCTCATCGACACCGATACGATCACGGTCGACAACAACGGCACGGTCGAACCCGCATCTGCCTCGAACCTTGCCGTCTCCGAGTTGATGTATCACCCCTCCGCCCCCACGGCGGCAGAGGTGAATGCTGGATTCACCGATGTGGACCTGTTTGAATTCATCGAGTTGGCCAACATCGGAGCACTGGACGTTGACCTCACCGGCGTGAGCTTTACCGCCGGCATCAATTACGATCTCCCGGCGGCGACAATTCCCGCCGGAGGGCGGGTCGTGCTTGCCCGCAACCGTGCTGCCTTCCTGACACGCCATCCGGGGGCGGGCGCATTCTTACTTGCGGGTGAATACGGGATCGGCGACACCAACAAGCTGGCCAATGGCGGCGAACAAGTTGTCATTGAAAATGCGCTGGGAGGCGATATTCGTCGCTTTACCTACAATGACCAATTCCCTTGGCCAAATGCATCTGACGGCGCCGGACCGAGCCTGGTATTGATCGCGCCCGATACGGACCCTGATCACACCCTTCCGGCAAACTGGCGGCCCAGCGCGTCTCCCGGCGGTAANCCGGGCTCTTCAGACGCTGTGGCCTTCGCCGGTGATCCGAATGCTGATCTCGACGGCAACGGCATCCCCGACCTCGTCGATCACGCCTTGCTTGACGATGGGATGCCGGTTCTGAGTTTCGGTGGCACGGCGGTCGTTTTCGAGTACGATCGCGACCTCGCTGCAGACGATGTGATTGTCGGGTTTCAGGTCTCAACGGACTTGTCAACTTGGACGGATGGCTCCGGGCTGTTCTCGGAACTGGAGCCAGTCGATCTCGGAGCGGGGGGGCAGCGAATGGGCTATGAAGCCCAAAGAACGGCGCTGCCAGGAGAGCGCTTTTTCATCAGGCTTCAGGTGACGCTGGCCGAGTAGAGACGGAGACCGGCGATTCAAAAATTCTTAATGGTTAGCGATCTCTGAGAAGACTTCGCCAGCGGAGTCCACTCTTGAAGGTCGTTGATTAACGGGTCTTGCAATGTGCGGCTGGTTTCGTGCTATGGCATTCATGAGAGTCGCTGCAATCAGTCCAAGCGGATTACAGTAGCCACAGCACTACTTCCAGTTGGGCAGATCAACGCGGCATCAATTGAACCCGGTAAAAGACATGCGGTCCGGTGACTACTGAAAGAAAGTCGACGTAGGTGCTCTCGTCCCCATCGGCTTCAAAACCGTCGTCGAGTTCCACCCATCCTCCGGGTTGCCCTTCCTCCAGCAGTGAGGTGGAGGCCTCAATCTTGTAGGCGCGGCCGGGGATTGAATTGAAAGTGAATTCTACCTTTGGACTCTCTCCNTCGAGGTATTCGATGCTAGTGATCTGAGGCTCCTGTTGTGAGCCTTCCACTACGTTGATTTCGAATGCGTAGGTNCGGCCNAGCCCGGCATNGCTGAAANCACCAACCATTTCGCCGACCGCAGTGGGCGGGATAAATGCGTTGTCGTGATCAGTCGAACTTGATCCTGTGCCGGAGTTATCGGCGTCCGTCGCGATAATCTCGGAACCTTGATTGGTCGTGAAGAATCCGGCGTAGACATCTGTCGGAGCATCCAGAGTGAAGCTGCCAGTCTCCGGCGCAGTTTGAAGCCCATTGACCTCCGGATCGAACGCTGTTCCGAGCCACAGAATCGTATAGGATGGTGGTGATCCGGCGAGGAGCATTGGCGTGACCTCTCCAGTGCCGGCATTGCTCATGATAACGTTGAGTTGCCAGTCAGTGATATTGTAGCTGCCGGCAGGGAGTGTCGTGAAGGTGCGGTCGATGTTGAGTCGCTCTTGATCGACAATGTCATTCCCTGTAGCCTGTGTGATATCGGCACCTGGTCCGATTCTGCTGCCTCCAATCACGGGGGCCCGTGTGGCGAAGCTCCAGGTTGTGTCATCGTCGATTCCCACAAAGCTGTTGCTCGCTCGGTCAAGGATCGCAGTGGGGGAGATCTGGAGANCGTAGTTTTTTCCGAGCTCAAGGTCATCCGTCGGGTTGATCGTCAAGACGGCACCGGAGATCGAAATTTGGGAATCGCCAACCGGGATCGCGTTCTCTGTTCCGTCGGTCAGGTTCTTTAGCACAATATCGCCGGTGCCCATCACGACGGTTTCGTTAAAAGTCACTACCAGATTGCTTGCNAGGGGAATATTCATAGCACCATNTNCAGGANGGAGTGTTTCTATTTCCGGGGCGGCGAAGTCAGGCACAACTGTATTGAAATTCCANGTCACGTCATCATCGATTCCAGCAAAGCTGTCTCCTGTCGTGTCGTCGATAGCGGTCGCCTCGATCTGGATGGCGTAGGCCTTGCCCGNCACGAGAGGTTGGGCAGGGGAGATGGTNAGCAAAACACCCTCGACGGTGACTTGGGCGTCGNCCACCGGNATCGCGATTTGCGNCGAGTCGGTCAGGTTNTTGATAATGATATTGCCGGTGCCGGCCACGATCACTTCATCGAAAGTCACCATCAGGTTACTGCTGACCGCTACTTCGGTCGAGCTCGTAATTGGTGTCAGACCGGTGACTACCGGGGGCGTCGGGTTGGAGTCCTCGACTGGTTCTACCTCAATATTGAACGCATAAGTCCGCGGAAGGTTTCCGTGACCGAANGTGGTGAGCGTGTTTCCGACACCGGCCGCATCGTCAAAGTTCAGGCTGTTTGCATGGTCGGTACGACCGAATGAGGTATTGGTAAGAATATTGTTCTGATTTCCAGCAGCGCTGGGAACCTGCATCCCAGCTGCGATGGTTGCTCCGCCAGCGCCGATGGTAAAGGTGTCATTTGCACCAAAACTGACTCCAGTCTGAAGACCACCGTTGGTGTCAATCGTGTCACCGAAGGCGAGCACGGTGTGGCTGCCCGATCCGGCGAACAAGGTGACGAATGGGTAGACCGGCTGGGTGACGCCAGGTGTGCCAGAGTCAGGCGCGGCGATGTAGCTCCATGATGTGGCCTGATAGGTCCCTTCTGTGAGAAAAATCGTATTCGTGATGTTGATGTTTTGACGCATCTGGTTATTGCTGCCATCCGACAGGGTATCCTGGCTGGCGAACGTCGCGGGTAGGAGGTCGACATTGGCGACACCGACAGTCGCGGCATTCGTGCCAGAGGCCATGCCGAGGACGACAAGCGAAGTGAAAATAGTTTTTTTGAGGGTCATGGAGGGGTGTTCTTTAGTGATGTAGTGTGGTTTCGACTCATGAGTTGAAACAACAAGAAGTGATTCTTACGAAATCCCATTATTTCAGCGAGAAGAAAGGTGACTTTTTCCGGGCAGGCCCTGATTGTTGAGATGAGATCGCGGCTTAAAGGATGTTCATCGGTCATGGAGGGTGATAGAGATCGGCGGTGTTTCTCCCTCATTTTCTTAAGATATGGCTCGCAGCTGCCGTGACCGTGTTGCCCCTCCTGATCACGGGATGCGGAGAGCTGAAGGACTCTGAATCTGTAAGTTCGGAGGATTCCGCTCCCAACGAATTGATTCAGATTTCCGTAACGTCGGTTGCCCGTGCCGAGCGTCCGAGCAATCTTTCTGTAAAATCTCGTGCCGGAACATCGGATATTGGAATTACGACTTCCGGAAAAGCCACAGCAGCGGATCGCGAAGCTACGAAGCTGAGTCCTGAGGTTTCTGGTTGGGACACGGAGCGTTTGAGTGCTCTGGCATATAAAAAATTGGGGCAACTGGGTGGGTCATCGGAGCAGGCCGATTTTGGCGGACTTCTCTCCAACGATTTCAAGTCCTCCGCTCTTGTAGCAACTAATTTTAAGGAAAGTTCGCTCCCTGGTGGCATCAGGATTCATGAGGGCTCGGTCTTTCCCTCTACAGAAAAAACCCTCGAACAAGAACTTGCAAGTCTGCGAAGCCGGGTTGGGGGCGGGAGTGTGATTCGCTTCAAACCGGTTGGCGTGGGTCAGCAAAGCGAAGATGGGGGGCGTTTTACCACCAAAGTCTTGGTTGAAGTGGTCGGTGGGCACTCTAATGGAGCCGCTGCTCAAGTCGATGCAGTCTGGCAGTGTAGCTGGCTTGGGACATCTTCGCCGAAGCTGACAAGGATTTCGGTGAAGAGTTACCGTGAAGTTCATTCGCCGGGTGCTCTTTTCAAAGATGCCACGCTGAGCGCTTTCAAGAACGCGCCCTCATTTGCGAGGCAGATGATGCATGGAATTGGCTACTGGTCGCAACGTTTGACCCGGGTGGACGACATGGAGATCATGGGGCATCACGGGATCGCCGTCGGAGATGTCAATGGCGATGGCTTGGATGATGTCTACGCCTGTGACGGAGGCGGGCTCCCCAATCGTCTTTATATCCAGTCTCCCGATGGCACGGTGACCGATCAATCGGCAGCCGCCCAAGTGGATTTTCTTGAAGCCTCGCGGAGTGCTCTCATTGTGGATTTGGACAATGATGGTGACCAGGATCTCGTCGTTGCCACGGTCGCTCTGATCCTCTTTGCAGAAAATGATGGGACCGGGAAATTTACATTGCGGGGCGGGCATTCGGGATCGTCGGGACCCTACTCGATGGCTGCCGCCGACTTTGACAGCGACGGAGACTTGGATGTCTATGTCACAGGTTATGGCAAAAGACGTGATTCGGTCTCAGGTGCCCAGGGCTTCGAGGCAAGCTCCCCGATTCCCTACAACGATGCAAAGAATGGCGGCCGCAATCTACTTCTGGCAAACCACGGGGCATTCCGGTTTTCTGATGTCACTGGGTCTGTCGGGCTCGACGAGAATAACACGCGTTGGTCGTTCGCAGCTGCCTGGGAAGATTACGATCAGGATGGCGATGTCGACCTCTATGTCGTGAACGATTTCGGAAGGAATAATTTTTATCGTAATGACGGAGGCAAGTTTCAGGATATCGCCGCAGAACTCGGCGTGGAAGACATGGCGGCGGGAATGTCGGCCTCATGGGGGGACCACAATGGCGATGGTAAGCTGGATCTCTACGTTGGAAATATGTTCTCAGCAGCAGGGAAGCGGGTAACTTATCAAAGGAAGTTCGACGACTCGCGCAGCATTGATGATGTCGCTGCGATGCAGCGAATGGCGCGGGGCAATAGTCTTTTTCAGCAGGGAAGCGAGGGAGCTTTTCAAGATGTCAGCGAGGTGGCCGGAGTGACCATGGGTCGCTGGGCCTGGAGTTCGGGTTTTGTGGATTTGAATAACGACGGCCGGGAAGATCTCGTGGTTGCCAATGGTTACCTTTCGAATCCCGGCGCGGACGATTTGTGAAGTTTCTTCTGGCGGCAGGTCGTGTCGCCATCACCGGTCGTTGTGGATGACGGAAAAGTAGTGGATCAATATCAGGCCTCCTGGAAAGCCATCATGCAGCAGGTCCGCGATGGATCGTCGTGGAGTGGATACGAACGAAATTGCGCGTTCCTGAATACGGGCGGGCAATTCGCAGACGTTTCCCATGTCAGCGGGCTTAACTTTTCAGATGATGGCCGGGGGATCGCGGTAACCGATTGGGATCAGGACGGCGATCTTGATCTTTGGTTCCGCAACCGGACCGCGCCGCGATTGCGGCTCATGCTAAATCAATCCCGACCGGAACGCGCGAGCCGCCATCTTGCTTTTCGATTGACGGGAACCGAATGCAACCGCGATGCCATTGGCGCAGTGGTCGAAGTGCATTTGGAAGGATCCGATCGACGTTTGGTTCGCTCGGTTCGTGCTGGGGAGATGTATCTCTCACAGTCGAGCAAGTGGGTTCATTTTGGCTTACCTGAAGATGCCAAGGTCACCGGCGTCTCTGTTCTCTGGCCCGGAGGAGTGCGGAGCACTTATGAGGGCATCGAGGTGGGCAACCGCTACGGCGTTCAGCAAGGAGAAAGCTCCGTGAGGCGCATTGAAAGGAGACGTAAGTTGACTCTCGAGGATGCTCCCTTGCCGACGGTCAGTGCATCGAGCGGGCAGGCTTCCATTGTTCTGCCCGCTCCCGTGGGGCTGCCGATTTCATCCTATGTTGATGAAGCTGGAAAGCGAACGAGTCTCTCTAAAGCGGACTCGCCGTGTCTCCTTCTTCTTTGGTCTGCCGGATGTGATCATTGCCAAAAGGAACTGGCACAGTTCACTAAGATTCCAGACGATTTCAAGGTCCTTGCTCTCTGCGTTGATGGGAGCGGAGCAGAGCAGCGGGAAATAGCTCGTGATTTGATTGCGAAGACTGGCTTCGCCGGGAACTGGGGCATGATTGGTGCGAATCAAGTTGAGCAAGTGCATGTCCTGCAGGAAGCCCTTTTCGATTCCACCCCGAAACTCGCGGTTCCGCTGTCGTTTCTTCTGCGTCCTGGAAACGAGATCGTCGCGATCTACCGTGGCCCGATTTCCTCCAAAGTCGTGTCGTATGATTGCCAAACAGCCGCAAGGGCGCCGGATGTCGCTTTACGAAATCTCGCTCCGCCATTTCCAGGACGTTGGTTTACCTTGTCTGCTCCACCGGCCTTCCTACCCAACATGATTGTCCGGCGGATGCAGGAGCGATATCCTGAAGAGGCGCTGCCTTATCTTCACCGCGCCGCAGAGAAGTCCGGAATAATCGCTAAACAGAAACTCTTCGCTGAGTTGGGACTCAGGCACTACTTCTTTGCTGCCAAATTTGCCTCCGAGCAAAAGATGGGAAAATCTGATGATCATTATCTCAAATCGATTGAAGCCGATCCGAGAAACCCTTCGGTGCACAATGACTTTGGGAGTTCTCTCGCAGGGAGAGGCCGGTTAGAGGAGGGGAGGAAACATTTCTCGGAAGCTCTCCGCTTGAAACCTGATTTTCCACTCGCGAGGAAAAATCTGGCGAAAGTAACAGAGCTTTTAGAGAAGGCGGGGAAGTAATCACTCACTCGATTACCCAGTCATAGGTGGGCGTGTTGATGAATTCCCAGCCGTCTTCGGTGATGACCACGGTGTCCTCGATTCGGCAGCCGCCGTGTTCGGGAAGATAGAGCCCGGGTTCGATGGTGATAACGTGGCCGGGTTCCATCGGTCTGTCGTGGTCGCGAAGGGAAGGAGGTTCGTGAACGTCCAGGCCCAGTCCGTGTCCGATGCCGCAGTAGCATCCTTCCCATTTTCCGTCATCACGTTGGCGGGTGGGATAGCCGGCGGCGTCAAGAATATCGCGGGCAGCCGTGTCGACGGCCCCGAATTTTTTACCAGGCCCTAATTCCGCGAGAGCCGCGAGGTGGGAGGCGTGGACGGTGTCA